>JBBIIW010000143.1:0-7268 GCA_037446305.1 Candidatus Rokuibacteriota bacterium | reverse complement strand
TGATGACGCTGGCGAACCAGGCCGGGATCGCCATCAAGAATGCCCAGCTGTACACCGAGGTGGTGCTCGCCAACGAGTACATCACGAACATCGTGGCCACGATCGAGAGCGGGGTGGTGGCCGTCCACCCCGGCGGGCGGGTCACCATGTTCAACCGCGCAGCCGAGCAGCTGACGGCGTTGCCGGCCGGTGATGTGACGGGGCGCCGGCTCGACGCGCTGCCCGAGGTCCTGGCCGGGCTTCTCCGGCGCACGCTGGAGACCGGCCACGGCCACACCGAGCCCGAGATCGAGCTGCAGGCAGACGGGGCGCTCCGGCCGGTCATCTGCACGACGTCGCCCCTGCGAGACCCGGCCGGCGCCATCCTGGGCGCGGTGGCCGTCTTCAGCGATCTCACGGCCGTGAAGGAGCTGGAAGCCGAGCGGCGGCGGGCGGAGCAGCTCGCCTACCTGCAGCTGATGGCCTCCAGCCTGGCCCACGAGATCAAGAACCCGCTGGTCGCGGTGAAGACCTTCATGCAGCTGCTGCCGCGGCGGGCCGGCGACGAGCGGTTCATGGAGGAGTTCGGCCGCATCGTCACCCGGGAGATCGGTCGCATGGAGCGCCTCGTGGACCGCCTGCGCGTCCTCTCGCGCCCCGGCGAGCAGCCCCGGCGGCCGGTCGAGGTGCAGGCCCCGCTGGCCGAGGCCGTGGAGTTCCTGCAGCCGGCCTTCGAGCAGAAGCGGGTTGCCCTCGCGGTGCAGGCCGGCCGCGAACCCCGGCGGGTGCTGGGCGACCACAGCGAGCTGGAGCAGCTCTTCATCAACCTCCTGATGAACGCGCTCGAGGCGACCCCGTCCGAGGGCCGGGTCGAGGTGACCGTGGCCGCCAGCGACGATCAGGTGGTCGTCACGGTCGCCGACTCCGGGCCGGGGATCCCTCCCGAGCAGCTGGCCCGGGTGTTCGACCCGTTCTTCACCACCAAGCCGCGGGGCTCCGGCCTCGGGCTCGCCATCTCCGCCGGCATCGCGCGGGACCATCGTGCTAAGCTCCGGGTGTCCAATCGGCCGTCGGGCGGGGCTGTCTTCACGCTCGAGTTCCCCGTCATGGCGCCGGTGGAGAGAGCGCAGGCCGAGGTTGACGCGGACGGATGAAAACGGTGCTGGTCGTCACCGCCGACAGCGCGCAGCAGGCGCGCCTGCTGCGGACGTTCTCCGGCTGCTCGGTCTTCGTGGCGCCCAACGACGGGGAAGCGCTCAAGACCCTGCGGCTGGTGGACGTGGACGCGGTGTTTCGCGAGAGCCGGCGACCGGCGCCGGAGCTGGGCCCCTTCGCAGCCGCCGTCAAGAGCCTGCGCCCCACCGCCATGGTGGTGGCCATCGGTGCGCCCGAGGAAGAATCGGAGGCCGCCGACCTCACGCTCCCGGCCGCGTTCGGCCAGCGGGACCTGGACGCCGTGATCCGGCAGATCACCGACCGCCGCCGCCTGCTGTACGAGGTGGCGACGTTGCGCGCCCAGCTGGCGGCCAGCCGCCCGGCCGAGGGCGCGGGCGTGAACACCGTGGCGGAGTCGGCCCCGGCGGCGAGGATCCTGAAGGAGTTCACGCGGGCGCTGGCCGCCGGCTTCGACCTGCCCCGCATGCTCGACATGTTCCTGGACGCCATCGGCGAGCTGCTCCGGCCGTCACGGTCGGCCCTGCTGCTCCTGGACGACCGGCGGGAGACGTTCCGCATCCGCGCTTCCCGGGGCCTGGCCCCGCAGATCGTCGCCTCGGTCCGCCTGCCCGCCGGCGAGGGTCTCGGCCGCTGGCTGAGCGTCCAGGGCCGCCCGGCGCGGCTCCAGGACCTGAGCGACCCCGACCTGGTCCGGGAGCTGCTCCTGGTCGGCGGCGTGCTCGTGGCACCGCTGCTGGCGCAGGGCGAGCTGATGGGCATCCTGGTGGTCGGACAGCCGGTGGCCGGGGGCGTGTACGGACGCCAGGAGGTCGAGATCCTGTTCGACCTGGCCTCGCACCTGGCGACCGCGATCCGCGACGTCGGGCTCCATCACCGGCTCCACCACGAGAAGGAGTTCACCGAGCGGATCCTGGCCCACATGTCGAGCGGCGTCGTGACCATCGGCCGTGACGAGCGGGTGGGCACGATCAACCGCCGGGCCGAGGAGATCCTGGGGCTGCGCGCGGCCGACGTGGTCGGCCAGGACCTGCGCGTGCTGCCCTCGCCGCTCGGCGACATGCTCTTCGAGACGCTGGCCCACGGCCGGGCGCGGCCGGCCACCGAAATCCAGCTGCCCGGCCGCAACCTGTGGCTCGAGGTCTCGACCTACCCGATCCGCGGCGACGAGACGGCGGCGCTGGGCGCCGTGCTGGTGCTGGACGATCGCACGGCGCAGAAGGAGCTGGCCGCCCGCAAGCGGCAGGCCGAGGAGTTCCAGCTGCTGGCCCGCGTGGTGGCGCGGATCGCCGACGAGATCAAGAACCCGCTGGTCTCGATCTCCACCTTCGTGGAGCTGATCGAGGAGCGGTTCGACGATCCCGACTTCCGGAAGCGCTTCTCCTCGGTCGTGCGCCGCGATGCGCGCCGGCTCGTGCAGGTCTTCGAAAAACTTGCCGGACTGGTCAGCGAGGGTGAGTTACACTTCACGACGGTGGACCTTCACGAGGTGCTCGACGACGTCGTGACCACCGTCCAGCTCTCCGACGACGCGCTCGGCAAGCGCCTGCAGCTCGACGTCGAGCGGGCCGAGGGCGCGCACCCGGTCAAGGTCGACGCCGCCCAGCTCCGGAAGGCCCTCTCCTACCTGATCTGGTTCCTGACCCACAACTCGCCGGTCGAGGAGGCCCGGGTGTCGCTGGCCGTCAGCCGTCACGCCGAGCGGGGCGAGCCGGAGGGCGTCCGCATCCTCATCGCGTCCCGGACCGCCTCGGTGGCGCCCGAGAAGCTCACCCGGCTCTTCGACCCGGTCCAGATGGTCCAGGAGAGCCTCATCGACGTCGGCCCGGCCGTGAGCCAGCGGCTCATCGAGGCCCAGGGCGGCCGGCTGCAGGTGCGCCAGGGCCGCCAGGACGTCGCCTTCCAGGTCACGCTGCCGCACGCCCGATGAGCGTGGCCGCTCCCTCCAAGGCCCGCGCCCGGGTGCTGGTGGTGGACGACGAGATGGGGCCCCGGGAGTCGCTCCGCATGCTCCTCAAGACGTCCTACGAGATCAGGACGGCCGACAGCGCGCGGGCCGCGCTGGAGACCCTGCCCGACTTCCGCCCGGATCTCGTGATCCTCGACATCAAGATGCCCGAGATGGACGGGCTGGAGGTCCTGCGGCGCATCAAGCGCATCGACCCCTCCATCGAGGTGGTGATGATCACCGCCTACGCCTCGCTGGAGACGGTCAAGCTCGCGCTGAGCCACGGCGCCTTCGAGTACCTCATCAAGCCGTTCTCGCGCCAGGACCTGGAAGACGTCGTCCGCCGGGCGGTCCTGCGCCGGCAGACGGACCTCGGCACGCGGGGGCAGGTGGCGCGGCTGGTGGAGGAGATGCGCAGCCTGGCCGCCAAGACCCGGCAGCTGGAAGAGGCGGCCCGGCGGGAGGCGGCCGAGCAATCGCTGCGGGTCACGCAGCTGTCCATCCTGCGGGAGATCGCCCGCGCCGTGGTGGGGCAGCTCGATCTCGACCAGCTGACCGCGGTGGTGACCGATCAGCTGCGGCGCGCCCTCGGCTACGACCGGGTGGCGATCGTCGCGGCGACCGAGGCGCCGCCGGCCGCCGACAGCCCGAGCGTGGTCACCTGCGCCATCCGCGACGCCGAGGGGCCGCTCGGCGTGCTCGTCGCGGACAACCGGGCGTCCGGCCGGGCCATCGATCCGCGGGAGCGCGAGCTGCTGGAGATGCTCTCCGAGTACCTGGCGGTGGCGGTCCGCAACTCGCGCCTCTACACGGAGATCGCCCGCACCAAGCGCTCGCTCGAGCAGCTCATCGCCTCGGCCGGCGATGCCATCATCGCCGTGGACGCCGGCGACCGGGTGGAGGGCTGGAACCCGGCGGCCGAGCGCATCTTCGGCCTGGCGGCCTCCGAGGCCCTCCGCCGGCCGATCACCGACGTCCTGCCGGCCGCCGCCTACGCCGAGGCCAAGCGCCGCCTGGCCGGCGGCACGCCCATGGACGTGTTCGAGGTCACCATCCCGCGCGACCCCGCGCGGCCGGCCGCGCTGGCGGTCACCCTCTCGGCCCTGCGCGACCGGCAGGGCCAGTTCGCCGGGTCCATCGCCATCGTGCGGGACATCACGCTGCAGCGGGAGACCGAGAGCCAGCTCCACCAGTCCGAGAAGCTCACGGCGCTCGGCCAGCTGGCCGGTGGGATCGCCCACGACTTCAACAACCTCCTCCAGGCCATCCTGGGCTACGCCCAGCTGATGAAGCAGAATCCCAGCGACGTGGCCCTGGTGACGCGCTCCCTGCAGGTGCTGGAGGCGGCCGCGATTGACGGCTCGGAGACCGTCCGCCGTATCCAGCAGTTCGCCCGCCTTCGGCCCGACGAGCAGTTCGTGCCGGTGGACCTCAACCGCGTCGTCGAGGAGGCCCTGGCCATCGTGCGGCCGCGCTGGGAGGAGAAGATCGCCCAGGAGAACCGCCGGCTCGAGCTGCGGCTCGAGCTGAACATGCCGCCGACCATCAACGGGCGGCAGGCTGCGCTCACCGAGGTCATGACCAACCTGTTCCTCAACGCCATCGATGCCATGCCGAACGGCGGCCGGCTCACCGTCATCACGGCTCCCGGCCCCGGCGGCGCCGCCGTCGTCACGGTCGCCGACACCGGCGTCGGCATGCCGGAGGCGGTCCGCCGGCGGATCTTCGAGCCGTTCTTCTCCACCAAGGGCGAAGGGGGGTCGGGGCTGGGGCTGGCCATGGCCTACTCCATCGTCAAGCGCCACGGGGGCGAGATCCACGTGCAGAGCGAGCCCGGCCGCGGCACGACCTTCACGCTCACCTTCCCGGCGGCCACGCCGGCATCCGCCGCTTCGCCGCCGCCGCCGGAGGCGTCGGGCCCGCGCCGGACCGCCCGGGTGCTCGTGGTGGACGACGACCCCCAGGTCCTCGGCGCCCTGGCCGACCTCCTCCGGAGCCTGGGCCACCAGGTCACGGCCGTCGGGACCGGCCGCGAGGCGCTGGCCGCCCATGCCCCGGGCCGGTTCGACGTCGTCCTGACCAACGTCGGCATGGCCGGCATGAACGGCTGGCAGCTCGCCGAGCGGCTGCGCCGCACCGACCCCCGGGTGGCCCTGCTCTTCATCACCGGCTGGGGGCTGCGGGAGGAGGATCAGGCGCGCCTCACGACCCTGGCCGTGCAGCGCTGCCTGTTCAAGCCGGTGCGGCCGGCGGAGCTCGACGCCGCCATCCAGGCTGCCCTCACTTCGGCCTGACCGGGCCTGGCCCGTGGTCGTCGTCGACGCGCAGATTCACGTCTGGAGCCCCGACGTCTCGACGCGGCCGTGGCCGGCCGGTCGCACGGTGCACGCCCACGGGCCCGCGCTCGCTCCCGAGCAGGTGCTGCGCGTGATGGACGACGCCGGCGTGGCCCGGGCGGTGCTGGTGCCGCCCTCGTGGATCGGCGACGACAACACGGACGCCCTGGACGCGGCCCGCCGCTGGCCCGATCGGTTCGCGGTGATGGGGCGCTTCGATCCGACCGCCCCCGATGCCGGGACGCGCCTGCAGCGCTGGCGGGAGCAGCAGGGCATGCTGGGCGTCCGGCTGACCTTCCACCTGCCCCTCTGGTCGGCGTGGCTCACGGACGGCACGCTCGACTGGTTCTGGGCCGAGGCCGAGCGCCTGGCGCTGCCGCTGATGATCTTCGTCCCCGGCCAGGCCCCCGCCGTCGGGCCCATCGCGGCCCGGCATCCGCGCCTGCGGCTCATCCTGGACCACCTGGCCCGCCCCGGCGGGGTGAAGGACGACGCCGCGTTCGCCGATCTCGACGAGGTCCTCGCGCTGGCCCGGCACGCCAACGTGGCGGTGAAGGTGTCCTGCCTGCCCTCGTACTCGAGCGAGCCCTACCCGTTTTCGGGCCTGACGCGACACCTGCGGCGCGTGTACGACGCGTTCGGGCCCCGGCGGATGCTGTGGGGCACCGACTACTCGCGGCTGCCCGTGCCGTACCGCGACGCCGTCCGGCACGTCCGGGAAGGGCTGGACTTCCTCTCGGCGGAGGATCGCGCCTGGATCCTGGGGCGCGCGTGCGCCGAGTGGGTCGGCTGGCCACTCTAGGCCCCGGCCGCCCCCTCCTCGAAGCGCGGGTGCAGGAACGGCCAGGGCGAGGCCTCGGCGTCGGGCGCGAGCCGCACCTCGATCACGGCCGGCGCCGTCTCGCCGAGCGCCTTCTCGAGCGCGCCGCGGAAGTCCGCTGGTGTCTGCACCCGCCAGGCGCGGGCACCGAAGCTCTCGGCCAGTCGCACGAAGTCCGGGTTGGTCAGCTCGGCCCCGATGACCCGCCCCCCGTACCGGGTCAGCTGGTCGCGCCGCACGTTGGCATAGGCGCCGTTGTTGAAGACACAGGTCACCACGGCGATCCCGTGGTGCGCCGCCGTGGCCAGCTCCTGGACGCCGAACAGGAACCCGCCGTCCCCGGTGACCGAGACGACGGGGCGGTCCGGGTGGGCGACCTTGACGCCGAGGGCCGTGTTGAAGCCGAAGCCGAGCGTCTCCTGGTACCCGCACGTCACGTACGTGCGCGGCTCGTAGACCGGGAAGCCGAAGCGGGCCGCGAAGCCGACCTGGGAGATCTCCTCGACGAAGAAGCCATCGCGCGGCAGCAGCTGGCGGATGACGTCCAGGTACGCCATCTGGGGCTGCACCTGCGCGAACGCCTTCCGGGCCCGGGCCTTGACGTCGGTGAACTCCTGCTCGCGCGAGGGCCGCCGGCCGACCATGCGCCGCAGCGTCTGCACCAGGGCCGCGGTGCCGGCCCGGGCGTCGGCGACGACGCCGGCGGCGGGGGGCAGGCGGACCATCTCGGTGGGATCGATGTCGATGCGGACGAGCTGGAGGCCGGGCGGCAGCCGGCGCCAGCGCAGGTGCTGGAGCTCCAGGCGGCTGCCGATCCCGATGAGGACGTCGGTCTTCATCCACAGTTCCAGCGCCGCCCCGCAGGACAGTCCGTACGGCAGGTCCTCGCCGACGACTCCGCGGCCGCTGCGATGCGCGGTCACGGGCGCCTGCAGCAGCCGGGCCAGCTCCAGGACCTCGGCGCCCGCGTGCAGGGCGCCGGCGCCGACCGTGATCATCGGGTGGCGCGCGC
>JBBIIW010000142.1:0-7292 GCA_037446305.1 Candidatus Rokuibacteriota bacterium | reverse complement strand
CCTCCAGCCGGGCGCGCCGGCGGGCCATCGTGTACCAGGCGTCGCGCTGCATCTCGCCGTCGCGGGCCGCCACCGGCGACACGCTGAGGCCGAAGCTGGAGGTGCCGTAGGCGGCGGAGAAGCCCGCCGCGGTGGCGTAGACGTAGCGGGCCTGGCGGTCCCAGTGCTCGGCGCCCTCCGAGTTGGCGATCCGGGGATCGGCCGCCAGCGCCGCCGCCTCGGCCTCGCGGGCCAGCCCGATCTTCTCCTCCGGCGTCAGGTCGTGGCCGGCCGGGTCCGTGAGCTCGAGCTCCGGCACGGCGCCGATCAGCTCGGCCGGGTCGGGCAGGCCCGCGTGCGGGTCCTCGGCCGTCAGGCGGGCCAGGCCGGTGGCCTCGTCCACGACCCGCTCGAGGGACGCCGGCGACAGGTCGGAGGTGGAGGCCGCGGCCGAGGCGCGCCCCACGAAGACCCGGAGCGACAGCCGCTGGTCGCGCGCGTGGGTGACCGTCTCGACCTCGCCCAGCCGCACGCTGGCGCTGAAGCGGCGCTCCTCCACCAGGAAGCCGTCGGCCGCCGTGGCGCCCCGGGCCGTCGCGCGCGCGAGGACCCCGGCCAGCAGGCCCGGATCGAGGCCGGTCATACCTGCGTGCCGCCCACCGTCATGCCGTCGATGCGGACGGTGGGCAGCCCCACCCCCACCGGCACCGACTGGCCGTCCTTGCCGCAGGTGCCGATGCCCTCGTCCAGCGCCAGGTCGGCGCCCACCCGGCTCACCCGCGTCAGCGCGTCGGGGCCGTTGCCGATGAGCGTGGCGCCCTTGACCGGCGCCGTGACGCGGCCCTCTTCGATGAGATAGGCCTCGCTGGCCGAGAAGACGAACTTGCCGGAGGTGATGTCCACCTGCCCGCCGCCGAAGGCCACCGCGTAGAGGCCGTGCCGGACCGACCGGATGATGTCCTCCGGCGCCTCCTCGCCGGCCAGCATGAAGGTGTTCGTCATGCGGGGCAGGGGCGGGTGGGCGTAGGACTGGCGCCGCCCGTTGCCGGTGGGGCGCATGCCCATGAGCCGCGCGTTCAACCGGTCCTGCATGTACCCGGTGAGCACGCCCCGCTCGATCAGGACCGTGCGACCGGTCGGCGTGCCCTCGTCGTCCACGTTGAGCGAGCCGCGGCGGCCGGGCAGCGTGCCGTCGTCCACGACGGTCACCAGCTCCGAGGCCACCCGCTGGCCCAGTCGCCCGGCGAAGGCCGACACGCCCTTGCGGTTGAAGTCGCCCTCCAGCCCGTGGCCGACCGCCTCGTGGAGCAGGATGCCCGGCCAGCCCGGCCCCAGGACCACGGTCATCGTGCCGGCCGGGGCCTGCACGGCGCCGAGCTTCAGCGTGGCCTGCCGCGCGGCCTCGGTCGCCCAGCGGCGCCAGCGCTCGCCCTGCAGGAACCAGTCCAGCTCCACCCGCCCGCCGCCCCCCTGAACGCCGACCTCGCGCTTGCCCTGCTCCTCGGCGATCACCGACACGCTGAGCCGCGTGAGCGGCCGCACGTCGCCGACCACCCAGCCCGCCGCCGTCATCGTCAGCACGATGAGGTCCTCGCTGGCGAGGCTGGCGATGACCTGGCGCACGCGCGGGTCGAACGCCCGGGCGGCGGCGTCCACGTCGTGCAGGAGCCGGAGCTTGCGCGAGAGGTCGGCGGCCACCGGCGACTCCGCCAGCGGATAGAGGTCGTGGGGAGCTCCGGCCGGGACCGCCACCACACCCGGCGAGCCCGCCTGGGTGGCGATGGCCCGGGCCTGGCGGACGGCCTCCTCCAGGTTCTCGACGGAGATGTCGTCGGTGTGGGCGTAGCCGGTCCGGGCGCCGGCCACGGCCCGCACGCCCGCGCCCTGGCTCACGTGACGCGAGGCCCGCTTGACGGTGCCGTCCTCCAGCACCAGCTCCTCGTTCAGGCGGTACTCGAGGTAGATGTCGGCGTCGTCCACCCGCCCGCGCAGCGAGGAGCCCAGCAGCCGCTCCAGCAGCGGCGGGGTGATGTCGAAGCGGTCGGCGAAGAAGCGCTCCGGGCGCGCGGAGACCAGATCAGACCTGGACACGGCGGGCTCCAATCCTAGCCCGGGCGTCGCCGGGCCCCAAGCTTTTTGGACTCCATCGGGAAATTCTACGCCCTAGGTCTCGGCCTGGAAGGCCTGCACGATCTCGTGGATCCGGCGCAGGCCGACCATGAGCGACGGGCCCGGCGACAGGATGTCGCTGCCCTCGAGGACGTAAATGCGCCCGGCCTTCACCGCGCTGATCCCCGCCCAGCCCGGCCGGGCGGCGATGGCGGCCGGGTCCACCGGCCGGCCGCACCACGACGCCAGGATGATCTGCGGGTCGCGCCGCACGACCTCCTCCGGTGTCACCACCCGCCCCCGCGCCCCGCCCTGCTCGCGCAGCTCGGCGAAGACGTCGCGGCCGCCGGCCATCTCGATCAGCTCCGAGACCCAGCGGATGCCGGCGATGAGCGGGTCGGGCCACTCCTCGAAGTAGACGCGCGGCCGGTGCGGCCACACGCTGGAGTACTCGCGGATCTGCCTGACCTCGTCGCGCATGTCGGCCACCAGCTCGCGCGCGGCGCCCTCGGCGCCCAGCGCGCCGCCCAGGAGCAGGATCGCCCGCAGCACGTCGTCGAAGGAGCGCGGGTTGGTGCAGAGCACGGTGACGCCCGCGCCGATCAGGTCGCGGACGATGTCCTTCTGGAGGTCGGAGAAGGCCAGGACCAGGTCGGGCTGGAGCGCCAGGATGCGGTCCAGCCGGACCGTGGTGAAGCCCCCCACCCGGGCCTTCTCGCGCGCGGCCTCCGGGCGCCGGACGGTGCCCGGCACGCCGACCACGCGGTCGCCGGCCCCCAGCCGGAAGGCGATCTCCGCGCTCTCGGCGCTGAGACAGACGATGCGCTGCGGGAACTCGACGGCGGGCGGCCCGTACACGCTATCCCTCGTACGTCTCCAGGCGGGCCACGCCGCGCTGGAAGGCCAGGTACTGCTCGCGCGTCATCGGCGGCTTCGCCGACCGCAGCACCCGCCGGGCGCCGGCGGCGCCATCGGCCAGCACGTCGACGCCCATCGCGGCCAGCGCCTTGGCCGGGGTGAGGTAGGCCAGCGGCGGGTCGACGATCGCGTAGTCGGGGCCGTGGCCGGTGCCCCGGGCGCCGCCCACGTACGGGTGCAAGACCGGCATGATCTGGCTCAGATCGCCCATGTCGGTCGAGCCCGTCCGGTGCCCGATCGAGCGGTAGTGCTCCTCGCCCACCAGCCGCGCGGCCGTCTCGCGGAAGTACCCGGCCATCGTGGGGTCGCAGACCAGCGGCATGTAGCCGGGCAGCGTCTCGATCTCGACGCGGGCCCCCAGCGCCAGCGCGCCGGCCCGCAGCGCCCGGTCCACCTTGCGCTCGGCGTCCAGGATGGCCTCGAGCGTGCGACCCCGCACGTACGTCTCCAGCCGCACCTCGGCCGGGATCACGTTCACCTGGGAGCCGCCGTGCGTGATGATGGGGTGGACCCGGATCGTGTCCTCGTCGCGGAAGGTCTCGCGGATGGCGTTGATGGCCGTCAGCCCCACCTGGGCGGCGTAGAGGGCGTTCACGCCCGACCACGGCGCGCCACCGGCGTGCGCGGCGCGCCCCAGGTAGCGCACCGTCTTCACCAGGCACCCGTTGTTCGAGGCCGGCACCCCGGCCTTGCCGTCCTCGGGCCGCGAGGTGGTGTGGATCATCATGGCCAGGTCCACGTCGTCGAAGTGGCCCAGCCGCAGCAGCTCGGGCTTGCCGCCCAGGAACTCGAGCTTGCCGGCCCGCGCCTGGGCGACGCGCCAGGCGAGGTCGCCGTACTCCTCGGCCGGCACCGCGAAGAAGACGACGCGCCCGGCCAGGTGCTCGGCCGCCCCCGCGTCGACGAGCCCCATGGCCGCCCCCAGCAGCGCCGCCACCTGGGCGTTGTGGCCGCAAGCGTGCGCGGCCCCCGTCTCCGGGTCCGCTTCCGGGTGGCCGGCGACGACCAGGGCGTCCAGCTCGCCCAGCAACGCGAGCGTCGGGCCCTCGCCGGCCCGGCCGGCCAGGTCGGCCCGCACGCCGGTCAGGGCCAGTCCGCTCCTCGGCGCCAGCCCGATCCCGGCCAGCGTCTCCTCCACCAGCCGGGCCGTCCTGACCTCCTTGAAGCCCAGCTCGGGGTGGCGGCGGATCCGCTCGCCCAGGGCGATGATCTCCTCGCCCCGCCGGTCGATCGCCTCCCACACCCGCTGCTTGAGATCCTCTGCTGTCATGTCCGGTGCCTCTTTATGAACCTGTCGGGGAAAAACTCCTTGAGGGGCATCGAGGGGGCGCCCGTCACGATCCACTCGGTCATGAGCCGGGCCGTGATCGGGGCCAGCAGGATGCCGTTGCGGAAGTGCGCCGTGGCGACCCACAGCCCCTCGATCCCCGGCCAGGGCCCGAGGATCGGCAGGCTGTCCGGCGCCCAGGGGCGAAAGCCGAACCAGGTGCGGCTGATCGGCAGCCCGCCCAGGGCCGGCACCAGGCCGATGGCCGCGGCCAGGAGCGCGGCGATCGCCTGCGCGGTGACGGCCCGCTGGAAGCCCACGCGCTCCACGGTGGCGCCGACGAGCAGCTCGCCCGAGGGCCGCGGCACCAGGTACACCTCCTCGTCGTGCAGGCAGTGGCGGACGACCGGCGGCACGTGCACGAGGGCCACCATCTGGCCCCGGCGGGGCTCCACCGGCAGGCGCCCGCCGAAGGAGGCGGCCAGCGCGGCGGTCCAGGCGCCGGCGGCCAGCAGTACGGCGTCGGCCTCGAAGCGCTCGCCCTCGGCCACCACCCCGCGGGCCCGGCCGTCCTCGACCAGCACGCGCGACACGCCGCAGCCGGTGATGAGCGCGGCGCCGGCCCCGACCGCCGCCTGGGCATAGGCGACCACCAGGCGCTGGTTGTTGATCCAGTGATCGCCACGCACGAACATGGCGCCGCTGACGCGGGAGGACAGGGCCGGCTCCCGGGCCTGGAGGTCGCTGCGGTCCCAGGCCTCGACGCCGAACTCGGGCCCCAGCGCCCAGCGGCTCCGCGCCTCCGCGGCGCGCACGTCCTGGGCGGTGTAGAGCGGGTAGATCGTGCCGCGGGTGACGTGCTCGACATCCACGCCCGTCCGCTCGCGCAGCTCGCGCGCCACGGAGGGATAGAGCCGCCAGGAGGCCACGGCCAGCTCCCGGAAGGGCGTGCCGGCCGCCTCGCCCAGCGGCGAGAGCAGGCCGGCCGCGGCGCCCGAGGCCTCGCCGCCCGGCAGGCCGCGCTCCAGGATGGTCACGGCGCAGCCGGCCCGGGCCAGCTCGAAGGCGCAGGCGCAGCCGATCACGCCGCCGCCGACGACGATGACCTTCATGTCTCTCGGAGGGGGGCCTCGCCCCCCTTCCGATACCTCCCCCCGACAACACGATTGCGCCGGCAGAGCCAGCGCTCGATCCGGGGCATGTCCCCGCGCGCTCGGGCCGTCACGCGGCTTCGCCCCGGAGCGCAGCGAGGAAGCGGCGCGTCGCCGCGGAGGGGTCGGCGGCAGCGAGGATGGCCGAGATGACCGCCACGCCGTGGGCGCCGGCCGCCCGCACCTCGGCCACGCGCTCGGCCGTGATACCCCCGATGGCGAGGACCGGGACCCGGACCGCCGTCGCCACCCGCCCGAGCGCGGCCAGCCCCTGGGGCGGGCCGTAGCGGCGCTTGGAGGGCGTGTCGTACACGGGGCCGAAGACGAGCCAGTCGGCGCCCGCCGCCTCGGCGGCCTGCGCCTCCTCCAGCGAGTGCACCGAGGCGCCGATGCGCAGGCGCTTGTCGGCGATCAGGCGGATGTCCTCGACGGGCAGCGAGGTCGAGGTGCGCTGCACGGCGTCGGCCCCCACGGCCAGGGCCACGTCCACGCGGTCGTTGACGATCAGGAGAGCGCCGCGTGCCCGCGTGAGATCGCGGAGCGCCCGGCAGAGCCGCGCCAGCTCGAGGGCCGGCAGGTCCTTCTCGCGCACCTGGACGGCCGGCAGCCCGGCCTCCAGGCACGCGGCGACGGCGCCGATCAGGTCGCGGTCACGACACAGGGTGCGGTCGGTGACGAGACAGAGCCTCAGCTCGTCGACCAATCCGGCAGGCCCTCGAGGGGCGACGAGGCGCTGGCGTAGAGCTTCTTGGGCATGCGTCCCGCCCGGTAGGCCAGCCGCCCGGCCTCCACGGCCAGCCGCATGGCCCGCGCCATGGCCACCGGGTCCCGGGCGGCGGCGATGGCGGTGTTCATGAGCACGCCGTCGCAGCCCAGCTCCATGGCGATGGCCGCGTCCGAGGCCGTGCCCACCCCGGCGTCCACGATCACCGGCACCGACACCGATTCCAGGATGATCTTGAGGTTGTAGGGGTTGCGGATGCCCAGGCCCGAGCCGATGGGCGCCGCCAGCGGCATGACCACCGCGGCCCCGGCGTCCTCCAGCTTGCGGGCCATCACCGGGTCGTCGTTGGTGTACGGCATGACCACGAACCCCTCGCGGGCCAGCGTGCGGGTGGCCTCCAGCAGGCCCACGACGTCGGGGAACAGCGTGCGGGCGTCGCCGATCACCTCCAGCTTGACCAGGTGCCCGAGCCCGGCCTCCCGCGCCAGGTAGGCGGTGCGGATGGCCTCGTCGGCCGTGTAGCAGCCGGCCGTGTTGGGCAGGATCGTGAAGCGCTTGGTGTCGATGTGGTCGAGGATGGACTCGCCCGAGGGCAGGCTGGCCCGCCGCAGCGCAACCGTGATCATCTCCGCGCCCGACTCCTCGTGGGCCTGGCGCATGATCTCCAGCGAGGCGTACTTGCCGGTGCCGACGATCAGGCGGGAGGTGAACTCCCGGCCCCCGATGACGAGCGGCGTGTCGGTCATGGCGTCACCCTCCTCCCATGGGCCGGACGATCTCCACGCGGTCGCCGTCGCGCAGCCGGACGGTGTCGTGGGCGGCGCGGGGCATCACCTCGCGGTTGACCGCCACCGCCGTGAACTGACGGGGGACACCCAGCTGGGCCAGGAGCGCCTCCACCGTGAGGCCGTCCGAGACCTCCATCGGCTTGCCGTTGACCGTGATCTGCACCACCGGCTCCCGGCGCGGCCTCCCGGGAAGCAAAACGGCCGCGCCCGATCTCAGGGTGCGGCCGTGCCGTCGTCCACCGTGTTCCCTTCGCTGGGATTATCCAGATCAGGTTCGAGGGGTCCCGGGCCGCACCCGGTTCTCAGGAAACCTCCCCCCACGGCGACAGACGAAGTATACCACCGGGGGCGGCACC
>JBBIIW010000141.1:0-7305 GCA_037446305.1 Candidatus Rokuibacteriota bacterium | reverse complement strand
TCCCAGCACCAGGCTCGGATCGGCGATCCGGGGGGCGTGGTCTTCCCGGATGACGGCGGTGCCCACGGCGAAGAACTCGAGCACGTGGGAGCCCCATCCGTAGTTGGACTGCAGCACCTCCACGCCCACGATGCCATTGGCGTGCACCCTCTGCGCCTCGGCCTGCATCCGCTCGAGCGCCAGCTCCCGCGCCGTGTAGAGCGCCTGGGTGTAGTTGGGCAGCTCGACGTTGCGGCCGAACTGGCCCATCGCCTGCCGAAATCCGCGCCGGCCCACGTGGTAGACGCAGTTCCCCATCGCCAGCTCGACGGGGCGGCACCTGGTCCGCAGCAGGGTCCAGAAGTCCTGGCCGGTGAGGTCGGAGGTGAAGGGCCGGCCATTGGGCTTGCGGTAGTCGCGGTCGCGCTCCAGGGAGCGGACCGCGGTCCCCATCGCGGTGAACTCGACCATCCCCAGCGCCCAGGTGTGCTGCGGCACTTCCAGGCGCACGCCGACGACCCCATCCGCATCCAGCAGCGCTGCCTCCTCCTCCATCCGGGCCATGGCGTTCTCGCGGGCGTGGTAGAGCGCCTGGGTCAGGACGTCCAGCTCGTAGTTCTGGAACGGCATGATCGTCCACTGGATGCCGATGTGGTAGAAGGACGACCCCATCACGAAGCCCAGTGGCTCGAAGCCCGCCTGCTCGACCAGGTAGTACTCGTTGATGCTGAGGTCGCTCGTAAAGAACCGCGGGACTTCGCCGGGGGTGGTCCGCATCGAGCTGAGGCGCTCGCGGGCGGCGTCCGGCCGGCCCTCGAGCAGCAGCGCCCGCGCCAGCCAGGCCAGGCGCAGGCCCTGGTGCGCGCGCAGCCCGATCGAGGCCGCCTGCTCCAGGCCCTGCTCCAGCAGCGCGACGGCCCGCCGGGGCTCGCCGGCCTGCGTGTAGGCCGCGCCCAGCGGCGCCAGGAGGAAGGGGAACAGGAACGGGATGTCGGCCATGCGGGTGACGACGAGAGCCCGCTCGAGGAGCGGGATGGCCAGCTCGGGGGCGTCCTGGAGCACGTGCGACGTGCCGAGGCCGTAGGCGAGGTGGCCCTGGCTGTAGGCGTCCTCGGCGCCGAGCGCGATGGCCAGCCCCTCCTGCCCCACCGCGGCCGCCTCCGCGAACCGCCCCAGCTCGGCCAGAGACCAGGCCAGGTACGAGCGCGCGAAGACGGACGGAAAGCCCGCCATGCCGAAGCGCTGACGTACGTGCTCGCCCGACAGCGACGCGGCCACCCGGCGCAGCAGGTCGGCGGCCTTCGCGTACTCGCCCAGGGCGTGATAGGTCTGGCCGAGCCGGCAGCCGGAGGCCACCTGCATCTCGAAGTTGCCGAAGGAGGCGGCGACCGCCAGATCCCGCTCGGCGACCTTCAGTGCGCGCTCGTGCTCGCCGGCCCACCACAACCGCCCGGGCTTCTCGGGGCCCTGGCCCATGACCGTCTCCACGTCGGTCTCCGAGGCGACCTCGTCGAGGTTCCGGAGATAGGCGAAGGCCTTGCTCCACAGCTCGGCCCGGAAGGCGTGGTGGACGAGACGGTCGCGGTGCTCGGCGAGCCGGTCCCCGTACAGCCGCTCGATGGCGCCCACCACCCGGGCGTGCAGCGCCCGCCGCCGCTCCCCCAGCAGGCCGCCGTACGCCACCTCGTGCGTCAGCGCGTGCTTGAACGTGTACTCGACGTCGGGGAACAGGCGGGTCTCGTAGAGGAACTCCGCCGCCTGCAGCCGGGCCAGCCCGGCGGCCAGCGCGTCCGGCGGCCGGTCGGCGATGGCCTCCAGCAAGGCGAGGGGCACGTCCTTGCCCACGACCGCGGCCGACTCCAGCAGGCTCTTGTCGTCCGGGCCCAGGCGGTCGATCCGCGCGGCGAGGATCGCCTGCACGGTGGCCGGCACCTCGGCCACCGCCACGGGCTTCTGCAGCCGGTAGGCGCCCCGCTCGCCGCCGAGAGCGCCGGTCTCCACCAGGGTCCGCACGCTCTCCTCCAGGAAGAGCGGGTTGCCCTGCGCACGCTCGACGAGCATCGCTCGCAGCGGCGCCAGGCTCGGGTCGGGGCCCAGCAGCGTGTCCAGCAGGCTCTCCACCGTGGCCGGCGGCAGCGGGTCCAGCCGGATCTGCGCATAGCAGGTGCGGCTGGCCCAGCCGTGGGTGTACTCGGGCCGATAGTTGACCAGGAGGAGCAGGCTGTGCGACGGCAGGCTGTCCACCAGCGCATCGAGGACGGCCTGGGTCTCCTGGTCGATCCAGTGCAGGTCCTCGAAGATCAGGAGCAGGGGCTGCTCGCGGCTCTCGCGCAGCAGCAGACGCCGGATTGCGTCGCGGGTGCGCTGGCGCTGCTGCTCGACCCCGAGCCCGGTCCAGCCCGGATCCTCCACCGGGATGCCGAGCAGCGCCTGGAACGCCGGGAGCGCCGGCCGCAGGGCCTCGTCGAGGATCAGGATCTTGCCCGCCAGCTTCTCCCGCGCCCGGCGGATGTCGTCGCCGGGCTCGATGCCGAAGTACCGGGCCAGCAGGTCGGTGATCGGCAGCCAGGCCGTGGCCTTGCCGTAGGAGACCGAGCTGGCGGCCAGGACCAGGACGCCCTCCGTGCGGCGGGAGTGCGTCAGCTCCCAGACCAGCCGGGACTTGCCCACGCCGGCCTCGCCGACCAGGGCCACCACCTGTCCCTGCCCGGCCCGCGCCTGGTCCAGCGCCGCCTGGAGCTGCTGCAGCTCGCGCTCGCGGCCGGTGAAGCGCGTGAGGCCCCGGGCGGCCGCCGCCTGCAGGCGGGTGCGCGCCGGCGCGGCGCCGAGCAGCTCGAAGACCTCCAGGGGGTCGGCGACGCCCTTGATCGCCATCGGCCCCAGCGAGCGCACCTGCACCCAGCCCTCGACCAGCCGCAGCGTGGCCGGGGTGAGCAGCACCGAGCCGGGCCTGGCCATCTGCTCCATGCGGGCGGCCAGGTGCGTGGTCTGGCCCACGGCCGTGTAGTCCATGTGGAGGTCGCTGCCGATGGAGCGCACCACGACCTCGCCCGAGTTGAGCCCGACCCGGATCTGCACCGGCACGCCGTGGGTCCGCTGGATCTCGTCGCCGTACCGCTGCACGCGCTCCTGCATCCGCAGGGCCGCGTAGCAGGCGCGCACGGCGTGATCCTCGTGGGCGAGCGGGGCGCCGAACAGGGCCATGACGCCGTCGCCCATCACCTGGTTGACGGTCCCCTCGTAGTGGTGGACGGCCTCGATCATGCGCTCCAGGACGGGGTCGAGGAGCGCCCGGGCCTCCTCGGGGTCGCGGTCGGCGAGGAGCTCCATCGAGCCCTTGAGATCGGCCAGCAGGATGGTGACGTGCTTGCGCTCACCCTCCAGCGCGGCGCGGGAGGTGAGGATGCGGCTGGCCAGGTGCGCCGGCGGCGCCGCGGCTCGGAGCGGCGCCGCCGGGGCCAACCCGGCCTCCAGCGGGCTACCGCACTGGTTGCAGAACCGACTGCCGGGCGTGTTGCGGTGGCCGCAGGCCTCGCAGCGGATGACGAGCCGCGTCCCGCAGGCGCTGCAGAACCGGGCTTCCGGCGGGTTGGGATGCCGGCACTGCGGGCAGGACAGGCTAGGCGCCTTCCTTCACCTCGATGATCTCGTCGGCGACCAGCCCGTGCGCCTCGCGGTGGACGGCGGCGGCGGCTTCCTTGCTGGGGGCCTCCACCAGGCAGAAGACCTTGCCCGTGCCCTCGTCATACCAGTAGCGCAGGTACTTCACGTTGTAACGGTCCTGGACCTTCAGATCCTCCTGGTGAGCGTCGAAGACGCCCTCCTTCGTGAGCCCGTCGATCCGGTGGTGGATGTCGAGGTACAGCGGCATTCGGGGCCTCCTGGCCGGCGGGGCCGCCGGCGTGTCGTGACGGGTAGACTAGGCCCGGCGCCGAAGCGGGGTCAAGGCGCCGACGACCATCCGGGGCGGCGTCCGGGCCGTGACGCCAGGCGGGAAGATCGCTCGACGGCGGGCGGCGCGCTACGGGTCGATGATCTCCTCGTAGACGAACCGCTCGTCGCAGTCGTCGCAGACGAGCGTCAGGCGCACGAACGTGGCCGCCCCGGCGTCCTGGGCCGGCTCCGGCGGCAGGCGGCGCACGCGGTGGCCCTCGTGCGCCTGGCGCCACTGCCCGACGCTGATCGGGTCCACGCGTCCATTAGAGCACGCGGGGCGGCCGGGGCCCTCAAACCTCCGAGGACGCAGGGAGCGCCGGCGCGGCCGCCGGAGCCCATCGCGCCGGGGTCCGCTTCGTGCTAGAAGAGGGGCATGACCCGGGCCGCGCTCGGCCTCGCCCTGATCCTGGCTCTGGCCGGTGTGGCCGGCGGGCAGGAGCCCTTCCGCATCACCTACGACGTGGACCGCAGCAACGCCCGCCAGACGATCGTCTCGGGCACCGTGCGCAACGAGGGCCGGCTGGATGCCGTGGACGTGTACGTGACGGCGGAGGCGCTCGACCGGACCGGCAAGGTGGTGGCACGCGGCATCGCCTTCGTGAGCCCGGCGATCCCCCAGGGCCGGGAGGCCGGCTTCACGGCCAGCGTGCCGAACGTGCCCGCGGCCGCGTCGTACCGGGTCCGGGTCAGCGCCTACCGCTTGGGCTTCGGCGCCCAGTCGCCCTGACGCCTCCCGACGGTCGCCGGCTCAGGGCGCCCGCTGCTCGGGAAGGCGGTGCGCCACGCACTGGAGCGCGGCGACGGGACGGCCCTCGTCATCGCTGACCGTGACGTCGTAGAATCCCGCCTGGCGGCCCTGCTTGCGCGCGCGGCACTCGGCCACCAGCCGGGCGCCTGGCCGGGGAGCGGCCAGGAAGCCGATGGTCATGCTGAGCGCGACGGCCGGCGTGCCGTGCGAGTTGCATGCCACGCTGAAGGCGGCGTCGGCGAGGGCGAAGACGACCGCGCCGTGCGGCAGCCGCAGGTAGTTGAGCATCGCGGGCTGCAGCTGCAGGGCCGCCCGGCAGTAGCCGGGCGCCAGCTCCAGGTACTCGATGCCCAGCGTCCGGGCCCACGGATCGTCGGTCAGTCGCGCGACCAGGTCGGGCGGCAGGTTCTCGGCGGCCACGGGCCCCGAGTGTGCGGCCGGCGGCCCCGCCGGGTCAACGGCGGGATGTCGCCGAGGAGGAGACGATGAAGGCACTTGCGCGAGCGCTCGCCGTGGCGTGTCTGCTGGCCGGGTGCGCCACCGGGGAGCCCCGGCCGACGCAGGCGACGGGCCCCGCCCACACCGGCGAGGTGTGGAACTGGGACGCCCAGGAAGGCACGATCACGCTGCGCCAGGGGGACCGGTTCGTCAGGGTGAAGGCGGCGCCCGACCAGTTCGCCGGGCTGCAGCTCCATCAGGTCCGGACGATCCGGGGCGAGCTGGTGCCGCCCAGCGACCTGGTCTTCACGACCCCGGCGCCGGGGTTCGTGCCCGCCGGCCCGGCGGACGAGAGCCGGATGACGGGGACGATCGGCGGCGTGGACCCGGCGGGCAAGGCCGTCGTCAGCACCGCCGGCGGACGTCTCGAGGTCTGGGTGGCCGAGCCCGGGAACACCATGTTCAAGGGCGGCGACCAGGTGCAGGTGCGCATGCGCGTGCAGCCCCTGGCGCCGGTGCAGGGAGGGCAGACGCCCGCACCCCCGGCCGTGACGCCGGCCACCGAGCCGGGTGAGTACGCGGTGGTGCGGGGCAGCGTGCTGGCCGTCGAGCCCGACGGGCGCCTCACCGTCGAGTCGCCGCGCGGCCCCATCGTGGTCGCCGTGCCCAGCCCCACCCGCTACCGCAAGGGCGACCAGGTGGAGGTCGCGACCTCGCTCCATCCCGGTCCCTGACCGTCGGGTATACTCGCATGGCTGACCCCGTCGTCTAGCCTGGCCCAGGACGCGACCCTTTCAAGGTCGAGATCGCGGGTTCGAATCCCGCCGGGGTCACCATCATGTCGGAAGTGACAATCCCGGCCAGCAGCCCCGAGAGGGTGGCCTGGCCGGTGAACTCGTAATATCGAGCACTTCCGTCGATTTTCGGCGCGAAGATCAGGCGCCCGACCAGCACCTCGCGGAGGATCTGCCGCGCCTGGGCCGTCTCCCGTCTGAGCAACCCCTGCCAGTCGGTCAGCCGCTCGCAGAGATCCCGTCGCACGTGGGCGGGATCGAGCGCCGCGACGCTCGTGGCGCCTGCGAGCGCGCGAAGCTGGGCGGTGAGGTGATCGCGCCGCGTCTCGCGCTGGCGCAGCTCGCCGAGCAGCGACGGCAGCGGGCCGACCTCGGCGACCGCGCGCGCGTAGCGCGCGATCTCCTGCTCGAGCTCGGCCAGCTCGACCTGGAGCGCGCGCCGGCGGTCCGCAATGTTGGTGCCCGAGAGTCTGAGCAGGTCCAGCGCTTCCTCGAGCGCGACCTCGACGACCTCGACGCGCATCACGTCCTGCTCGATCGCTGACAGCACCGCCCGGTCGGCGATCTCGATCGGGGCCACGAGCCGGTTCGCGCACACGGCGTTGCCGCGCTCGCGGTGATAGCCGCAGAGATAGACCGGCCGGCGGCCGCGGCGCTTGATGTCCTGGGTCCCGACGACCATGCCCCCGCCGCACAGCTCGCACTGCGCGAAGCCGGTCAGGAGGTAGCGCGACTCGGTCGCGCGGATCGGCCGGCCGCCCGTCCCCCGCCCGGCGTCGTGTCCGTACGCCATGCGCGTCGAGGCGATGCGGCGCGCCGCGGCCTGCCACAGCTCATCGGAGACGATTCGTAGATGCTCGGAGTCGAGCTTCACCCACTCGCTCTCCGGCCGCTCGAGGTACTTCTTGAGCCCCCACGAATCGCGCTTCCTGATCCGGCCCCACACGACCTGGCCGCGATAGAGCGGATTGAGGAGCACGCCGCGGACGCTCGACGACGTCCACGAGCGCGGCCGCCCGCTGCGTCGCGGCCGCGGCGAGGGGACACCCTCCTGGTTCAGCCGCGCGGCGATGCGCTTGAAGCCTGATCCCTCGGCAGCCAGCGTGAAGATCCGCCGCACGATCTCGGCCTGCGCCGGGTCGATCTCGCGAATGACGTGCTGCCGCGTCGCCCCGTCGCCCAGGACCTCGACGTTCCGGTAGCCGAAGACCGCGCCGCCGGTCACGTAGCCGCGGAGCGCCTTGCTCAGGAGCGCGTCGCGCGTGCGCTGGCGCGCCTGGTGCCGCTCCATCTCGGCGGCGTACGTCGTCACGGAGAGCAGGAGCTTGTCGGTCGGCGAGTCCAGGACGCGCTCGCGGTCCTCCATGTAGTCGAACACGCGAACGCCCGCGACGATGATCTGCTTCAGGA
>JBBIIW010000140.1:0-7310 GCA_037446305.1 Candidatus Rokuibacteriota bacterium | reverse complement strand
GGCACGAAGGGGCTTCCCGGCGGCGCGGGCCTGCGCTACACTCCGCCCCGATCTGCGCTTCCCCGGGCCGAGAGCGAAGGGTCCCGTGACGGCGACCGCGCCCTGCCGCACGCGCGGCGGGTCGTCCCTCGGGCTGGCGCTCGCCGTGCTGCTCCTGCTGCCCGGGCTGGCGGGGGCGCAGCCGGCCCCCGCCCCGAACGGCGCCCGGCTCTACATCGAGAAGGGCTGCCTCGGCTGCCACGGCACCTCGGGGCGCGGCGGCGTCGGGCCCTCGCTGGCCAACACCAGGATGACGCTGGACGCCTTCATCAACCAGCTCCGCCACCCCCGCGGCATCATGCCGCCCTTCCACGCCCGCCTCGTGACGGACGAGCAGGCCCGGGCCATTCACGAGTACCTCCGGGCCGTGCCGCCGCCCCCGCCCCGGCTGCGGGCCGACCTGCCGCGGGGCGAGCAGGACCCGAAGACGTGCGCTCCCTGCCATCGCCGGCTGCACCCGACGATCGTGGCCCAGTTCGAGGCCAGCGGGATGGGGCGGCCCGGCGTGCAGAATCCGAGCGTCACCTACCCGATCAAGCAGCTGACGTGCGCGAACTGTCACGGCACCGACCACGACCTGATCATGGCCAGCCGGGGCCGGGTGGCGGAGACGGTGTGCGCGGCCTGCCACCCGCAGATCTACAAGGAGCACGTGCTCGACGCCGGGCACTCCTACGGCCCCGGCCCCGGCGACCTCGGCACCAACTGGGAGCGGAACATCGCCATCCCGCACTACAGGCAGATGCCGCGCAAGGTCATGGAGATGGGCTGCGACCCCTGCCATGCCCAGGCCGGCGCCACCGACGCCAGGTACTGGAGCGAGGAGCAGCAGAAGTACGTGGACACCTCGAGCCTCCAGTACCGCAACGGCTGCATCGCCTGCCACACCCGGCACGCCTTCAACCTGGAGGAGGCCCGCAAGCCGGAGGCCTGCTACACCTGCCACATGGGGCCGGACCATCCGAACTACGAGGCGTACATGTCCTCGAAGCACGGCTCCATCTACGCGGCCCGGGGCAAGGACTGGAACTGGAACGTCCCGCTGGCCCACGCCCGCTGGGAGGCCCCCACCTGCGCCTACTGCCACATGCTGTACGTGAACGAGGACGGCTCGCGGGTGGCCAGTCACAACATGACCCGCAAGATCATCTGGGGCATGGGCGTGCAGCCGGCCGTGGGGCAGCTGGAGGACATCACCCTCACGCCCGAGAACCAGGTCAAGCGCAACGAGATGGTGAAGGTGTGCCTGATCTGCCACTCGGAGGACAAGGCCCGCGGGTATCTCGAGTCGGCCGACGCCCACAAGCTGGCCGGCGACGCGCTCGTGATCGAGGCCCGCGACATCCTGGCCCGGCTCTACGCCGACGGGCTGATCGACCCCAGCCACGCGCAGGTCTCGGCCGGCCTCCTGCCCGGCCCCCGCTTCACGGCCATCGAGCTGCCGGGCAACCTGGCCTTCCACTCGCCCTCGAGCCTCTACTACGACGTGACGCCGATCGAGCGCGAGTACTTCGACATGTTCTTCTTCTCGGCGCTCAAGAGCTACAAGGGCGCCTTCCACATGAGCCCGGACTACGCCTGGTGGTACGGCTACGCCGAGGTGCTGGGGCACCTGGCCCAGATCCGCCACGAGGACCAGCAGCTGCGCGAGGCGGCCGCCGTCCAGCAGCGCACGCTCTTCATGCTGGCCACCGGGCCGTTCATGGTGCTGGCGGTCCTGGGCGCCGTCTGGATCGGCCGGCGCCTGTGGCGGCGCCGGGGCGCGGCCTGAGCGCCGCGACGGGCGCGAGCGGGGGGCTCCCGGTCTGAGGTGTGGGCGGGGGCCGGCGCCGCGGTGCGCCGCCCCCGCGCCCGGGGTGTGCTGCGCAGCCTTGCTGCGCGTCCCGGCGTGCGCCGGGATCTCGGTGTGTCCGACGTGGTTCGCGCGCCACCCGTCCTACCGACCGGACGACGCGCCCGACAAGCCCGGTGGCGTCTCCATGATCCGACCTCCGCTCCGGTTGTCGCCACGACGGGAGACGGCGCCTCCTCTCCCGTCACCGCCCAGTTAACTCCTCCCCGGCCCCGCTGTCAAACGCTCCGTCTCCCTGGGCGCCGGCCCTCCGCCGGGGCGCGCCCGGACGGGCTATGACGCGGGTCATAGCGCCCCCGGCCGGCGCTGGCTACCGTCAGGGTAGCGCCGCACCGCGCGGGAGGACGCCATGGACGAGGACAGGGAGACGCCGGAGCGCCCGCCGCTGATGCAGACCGTCTTCGACAACCCCTTCCTGCTGCTCGTGATCGGGCTGGCGGTGCCCGTCGTGTTCTACACGATCTGGGGCCTGCTCGAGATCGCCAGCATCCCGCTCGCGCGCTGAGGAGGCTCGGATGAGCATCCAGACGCTGCAGGGCGTGTGGTGGAAGAAGGTCGACCCGGTCGAGAAGGTCTGGATCGGGATCGCGCTCGTCTGGTGCCTGATCCTCTTCGCCATGATGCCCCTCTGGCACCTGACCGGCGCCCAGAACCCGTCCTTCGAGACGTACCGGATCACCAACGTGGACTTCCAGAAGAAGGTGGACGCCTTCGTGGAGCAGTACCGCGTCGGCGAGGCGCAGGGGGTGCCGGTGGTGGCGGCGCCGGCCGGCGCCGACGTGTACATGCTGGGCCGCATGTGGTCCTGGTATCCCGTGCTGAAGTTCAGGAAGGGCGAGACCTACCGGCTCCACCTCTCGTCCATGGACCTCGTGCACGGCTTCTCGCTCTTCCCCCTGAACCTCAACTTCATGGTGCTGCCCGGCTACGAGTACGTGCTCACGGTGACGCCGACCGAGGCCGGCGAGGTCTTCGCCGTCTGCAACGAGTTCTGCGGCATCGGCCACCACCAGATGGTCGGCAAGATCATCGTCGAGTAGGAGGAGCGAGCCATGCCCGTCTTCCGCACCTGCGCGCACACGGGCCTGCGGGTCCACCTCACGGCCGAGCGGCTCATCAAGGTCCACGCCGTGGCCGGGGTCCTCTCCATCCTGTTCGGCGGCATCGCGGCCGTGCTCGTCCTGCTCACCCGGTGGCCGGCGGTGCACCTGCTCGACCCGGCGCTCTACTACCGGGCCCTCACGTTCCACGGCATCAACATGCTGATCTTCTGGATCATCTTCTTCGAGATCGCCATCCTCTACTTCGCGGCGCCCATCGTGCTGGGCAGCCGGGTGGCCTGGCCGCGGATCGGCTGGGTGGGGTTCGGCCTCATGGTGGCGGGCTCGCTGCTCATCGACGTCGCCATCCTCCGTGGCGGCGCCGACGTGATGTTCACCTCCTACGTGCCGCTGCAGGCGATCCCCTCCTTCTACCTGGGCTGGATCCTCTTCGCGGTCGGAGCCCTGATCGGGGTCCTGAACTTCTTCGCCACGCTGGTGGTGGCCCGGGCCGAGAAGACCTACCAGGGCTCGATCCCGCTGGTCACCTTCGGGGCGCTGACGGCGGCCATCATCGCCGTGGTGACGCTGGCCCACGGCGCCATCATCTACATCCCCACCTGGCTGTGGTCGCTGGGCGTCATCCATGGCCTGGACGCCGGCATGTACCGCCTGGTGTGGTGGGGGCTCGGGCACCCCTCGCAGCAGATCAACGTCTCGGCCATGGTGGCCGTCTGGTACCTGCTGGCCACGCTCACCGTGGGCGCCACGCCGGTCAACGAGAAGGTGAGCCGCTGGGCCTTCGTGCTCTATATCCTCTTCATCAACCTGGCCTCGGCCCACCACCTGCTGGTGGACCCGCAGGTCTCTCCGGCGTGGAAGATCTGGAACACCTCCTACGGCATGTACCTGGCCGTGCTCGCCAGCATGATCCACGGCATGACGGTGCCGGCCTCGGTGGAGGTGGCCCAGCGCCGGCGCGGGCTCGACAAGGGCCTGTTCGAGTGGCTCACGAAGGCGCCCTGGGGCAACGCCGGCTTCGCCGCCTTCTTCCTGTCCCTGGTGCTCTTCGGCTTCATGGGCGGCATCACCGGCGTCACCTTCGGGGCCGAGCAGGTCAACATCATCTCCCACAACACGCTGCGCATCCCCGGCCACTTCCACGCCACGGTGGTGGCCGGCACCACGCTGGCGTTCATGGGCCTCACCTACTACGTGGTGCCGCTGATCTGGCGGCGCCGCATCCTCTGGCCCCGCCTGGCCACCTTCCAGGCCTACGCCTTCGGCATCGGGGTGGCGGTCTTCGCGGCCGGCATGACGACCGCCGGCTCCTACGCGATCCCGCGCCGGCACTGGGACGTGCAGTTCACCGGCGCCATGTTCCAGCCCCCGGTGGAGGCGGCCGCCTACGTGTTCCTGGGCGTCATGGGGCTGGGCGGCCTGCTGGCCGCGCTGGGCGGCGCCCTCTACGTGCTGATCACCGTGGCGTCGGTGTTCTTCGGGCCGCGCATCCCCGACCAGCCCGGGGCGGTGGCGCTGGCGCCCATCCCGCCGGCCCGGGCGCACACCTCCGTCTCCGGCACCATGGTGCTGGTCCTCGTGTTCCTGGCCGCCTTCGTCATCTACTACTTCCTCAACTGGAAGTGGCTGGCGGCCATCTGGACGGTCAGCTGATGACCCCCGCGGCCGCCGTCCCGCGCGCCACGCGCCGGCTGCTGGCGGCCTGGCTGGCCCTGGCCCTGGGCTCGCTGGTGGTGGCCGGCCTGTTCGCCTTCCTGGTGGCCTTCGCCCGCACGCCGGCCGTGCAGCTGCTCGGCTCGGCGGCTGATCTGTTCCACCTGGCGCTGGTCAGCCACGTGACCTTCTCGCTCACGGTGTGGTTCATCGCCTTCGCGGGTCTGCTGTGGGTGTACGCGGCCTGGCGGGCGGGCTACCGGCTGCCGGGGACGACGGCGTGGGGCGGCTGGGCGCTGGCGGCGGCGGGCAGCGGGCTGATGGCGGTCCCTGCCTTCACCGCCTCCGGCGTCCCGTACCTCAACGACTACATCCCGGTCATCGACCATCCGCTCTTCTGGGCCGGCCTCGGCGCCGCCTTCGCCGGCGTCGCCCTCCACGCCGCCGGCTACCTGGCCGCCTGGTGGCGCGGCCGCCGGAGCCCCGGCGCCGGCGAGCCCGTGGAGGCCCTGGCCCTGGCGGTGGCCGCGCTGGCCATGGTGGCGGCCGTGGCCACGCTGGGCGTGACCTGGCTCCGGCTCGATCCCGCGCCGGCGCTGGCCTGGCAGCTCCGCGCCCTCGTCTGGGGTGGGGGCCACCTGTTCCAGTTCATGCACACCGCCGGGATGGTCGCCGTCTGGGCCGTGACCGCCGCCGTCGCGCTCGGCGCGCCGCTGGCCCCCCGGCCCGCCCGGCTGGCGCTCTGGCTGCTGGTGCCCTTCATCGCGGCCGGCTTCGCCGTCTACCTCGTGTGGCCGCCCGAGGCGCTGCTCGTCAACCGGATCGTCACCTGGGTCACCTTCTCCGGGCTCGGCGGTCCCGTGCTCCCCCTGCTGCTCCTGACCGTCGCCGCGATCGCCCGCGCCCCTCGGCCCCGGCCGTGGTCGAGCCCGCTCTTCGCCGGGGCCGTCCTCTGCCTGGCGCTGTTCGCCGTCGGCGGGCTCATGGGCGTGATCGGCTTCCGGCAGGACACGCGCGTGCCCGCCCACTACCACGGCATGGTGGGCGCGGTGACGCTGGCGTACATGGGGCTCGCGCCGGCGCTGCTCGAGCTGACCGGCCGGCGGCCGTGGAAGGCGTGGCTGACGAGGCTGCAGCCCTACCTCTACGGCCTCGGGCTCCTCGGGCTCATGATCGGCCTGCACTGGGCGGGCGGGCGCGGGGCGCCGCGCAAGACGCTCGGCTTCTCGTGGGCCGACGCCCAGGCGCTGGTGGCGATGAACCTGATGGGCGCCGGCTCGGTGCTGGCCATCCTGGGCGGTCTGGCCTTCGTGCTCAACATCGGCCTGCCGCTGCTGAGGCCGGCGGAGGCTTCCGACGAGGCCCGGGCGACGCCCGCCCTCGCCCGCGGCCGGATCCCCGCGCCGGAGTGGGTGCAGGGATGATCGCCGCCTACCTGGAGTCGCTCAAGCTCCGGATCGGCGTCTTCATCGGCATGGCCGGGGTGCTCGGCTACCTCGCCACGCTCGAGCGGGCCCCGGCCGCCGGCCCGCTGCTCCTGCTGTTCATCGTGATGGTCGCCGCCTCCGCCGGCTCCGGCGCCCTCAACCACTACCTGGACCGCGACATCGACCGCCTGATGCGGCGCACGGCCCGGCGCCCGCTGGCCGCCGGCCGCATCGCGCATCCCTGGCACGTGGTGGCGCTGGGGCTGGGGCTCATCGCCATGGCCGTGGCCCTGGCCCTGTGGGCCCTGCACCCGCTGGTGGCGCTGCACGTCTTCCTCGGGGCCTTCACGTACGTGGTGGTGTACACGGTCTGGCTCAAGCGCCGCTCCTGGCTCAACGTCGTCATCGGCGGCCTGGCCGGCTCCTTCGCGGTGCTGGGCGGGGGGTCGCTGGCCCGGCCCGAGCTCTGCCTGCCGCCCGTCGTCTTCGCCGCCGTCCTCTTCTTCTGGAGCCCCTCGCACTTCTGGAGCCTGGCCATCGCCTACAAGGACGAGTACGCCGGCGCCCGGATCCCCATGCTGCCCGCCGTCAAGGGCGAGGCGCGGGCGGCGCGCTCGATCCTGCTCAACACCCTGGGGCTCCTGGGCGCCGCGGCCCTGCCGCTGCCGCTGGGACTGCTCGGCGCGCCGTACGCGCTCGCGCTGGTCCCCGCCAGCGCCTATCTGGTATGGCGCGACCTGGCCCTCCTGCGCGTGCCCGCCGACCGCCGCCGCGCGCTGCACGCCTTCCACGCCGCCAACCTGTGGCTGCTCGCGCTCTTCCTCGGGGTCGTCCTGGACACCGTGAGCCGGCCCTCATGACCCGGTGGCTCCGCCATCCGCTGTTCGGGCCGGTCCTCGTCCTGGCCGTGCTGGCCTGGGGCACGCTCCTGATCGGCTTCCTGCTGCTGGGCCCCGCCCTCGGCGGCTGGGCGACCACCGTCCTGACGGCCTGCTTCGGCTGGAACGCCGCCACCCGCGCCTACCGCCTGGACGCCGTGCTCCTGGTGGCGCTGCAGCCGCCGCTCTTCGCGCTGGTCGTCGCCCTGTTCTACCTCGACGAGGTCCGGGCCTTCCTGCGAGGCGCGGGCGCCCGCCTGCTGGGCGGGGTGGTGGCGGCGGGCTTCGCCGGCGCCGCGCTGCTGCTGGTGACCACGGGCGAGGTGGGCGGCCGCGGGGCTGAACAGGTCGCGCCCGTTGAGGTCGAGGCCGAGGATGTGCAGCGGCTCCTCGCAGCCAA
>JBBIIW010000139.1:0-7319 GCA_037446305.1 Candidatus Rokuibacteriota bacterium | reverse complement strand
TGTCCCGATCGAGCCCTGGCTGAGCCGGCGACTGCTGGCCCGGCGACCGGGCGGTTGCCGAAGCCCCACCGGCGTCCTATACTTCAGCGTTCGGAGCGCTCGCGGGAGTTCCTGTCCGGCTCCCGCAGCCGCGCGCACGGGCCGTTAGCTCAGTTGGTAGAGCAGCTGACTCTTAATCAGCGGGTCCAAGGTTCGAGTCCTTGACGGCCCACCAATCCGATCAGCAGGTTGGCGGGCACCCCGCGCGGGTGCCCGCAGCCTGCTGACGCCACGCTGACGGTTCCTCCTCGTGAAGCATCAGCGGAAGAAATGCCGTCGCGCCGTGGGCGTCATCGCGCTGCGGTCACCATCCGCCGGGAGCGCCGGTCGGGGATGCGACGCCCGCGTCGGGGCCAGGTCACGACCGGCGCTGCGACAGGAACCGCCGCAGCGACGCCGCCAGCTCCTCCGGCAGCTCCACCGTGGTCGCCTCACGCAGGATCCGCGGCGTCTCCCGGTAGCTCTTCACGAACGCGACGCACCGCGGGCACGTGGCCAGGTGCGCGTCGATCAGGGCGCGGTCGGCATCGGGAAGCACGCCCTCGAGGTAGTCCATCAGGACCTGCACCCCGTCCCGGCAGGTCATATCGCGGCTCACGGTGTCACCCCCACGAGGTGCGAGAGGTAGCCGCGCAGCATGAGGCGGGCGCGATGGACGCGCTGGCGGACGGCGGCGGCCTCGATGCCCAGCAGCTCGGCGACCTCCTCCGTGGACAGTTCCTCGAGATCGCGCAGCACGAAGGCATCGCGGTACACCTCGGGCAGCCGCGCGAGGCCCTCCCGCGCACGCTCGGCGAGGAGCTTGCGGTCCAGGATCTCCTCAACCTGGCTGGCCGCCTCCAGCGTGGCGGGCGGCGAGGCGTGCCGGCCGGTGTCGTCGAAGCGGGGCAGGTAGGCGTCGAGCGGCTCGGTCTTCCGGCGGGCCTGGCGGCGGCGGTGCATCAGCGCCGCGTTGGTGGTGACGCGATAGAGCCAGGTCGAGAAGCGCGATGCCCCGCGGAACGAGGGCAGGCCGCGGTGGGCGGCCAGGAACGTCTCCTGCAGCACGTCCTGCGCGTCCGTTTCGTTGCCCGTGAGGCGGCACGCGAGGCGGTAGACGCGAGCCTGGTGGCGCGTCACGAGCGTCTCGAACGCAGTCGCGTCCCCCGCCGCGGCGAGCGCCGCGAGCGTCTCGTCGCTCGCCTGGACGGCGGGGGCTGCCGTCATGCGCGCCGGCTAATTCAGCGGGTCCGGATCGCGGCCTTCACCCTGGCCGCCAGCTCGGGGGTCATATCCTTGACACCGTGGTCCGTGCCCGCGTGGGCCTTCACCTTCTCCATCAGCTCGGGCTCGGTCTCTGCCTGGGCGGTGAAGCTGCAGCCGCTGCCGGTCACGTCGCTGCACGAGATGTGCTTGGCCATCGCCGTCGCTCCTTTCGGGGGGCCGTGGGCCCCGCTCCTGTGTCCTGAGATGCCGGCCCGGGCGCCGCCGTGACGGACGCTATGGATTCGCGGGGGACGGCTCCACGAGCTCCCAGCGCAGCGGCGTGCCTGCCGGCGTCTGCCGCACCTCCTCGATGTCGAGTCGCACCACCCGCTCGGGGTCGCGTGTGACCCGGGCACGCCCTGTGAGCTGGAGGACGTCGCCGGTGGCGAAGTCGAGAACGAGCAGCCCCGCCCACGGATGTCCCGCGATGTTGCCCAGGGAGTTGAACATGTTGTTCCCCGGGTAGTCCGGAAATTCGAGCGTCTGCGCATCGAGCACGCGGACGAACGCCGGGCGGCCGCCGCGATGGGACGCGTCGGCGCCGCCGTCCGGGTGCCACGTCGCGAGGAAGAGCGTGTCCGCGGCGGCCAGCATCGCGCGCTGCGGACCGTCCAGCGCGCTGGCGCGCCGGGTGGCGCCTGGCGGGTCCGCCGACTCGGCCACGAGGCGGCGCTTCTGGATGTACTTCGGGCAGTTGCCGTAGACCTGGCTGACGAGGACGAACAGCCCCTCGGGCGCGACGTGCCCCCGGCCGTTGAAGCGGAGGCGCCGGCGGGTGCGCGGATCCAGGATCACCAGGCCCAGGTCGGGGTGCCCGGCCAGGTTGTCCACGAGGGTCTGGTCGAGGCTCGGCGGCGAGACGGCCAGCCACAGCAGCTCCTCGTCGACGGCGGTGATGAATCCCGCCGGGCCGGTGAGCAGCGACGCCCACGGGCGGTCACGCCCATCGAGCGTGGTGGCGACCGCGAGCCGATGCGGAGCCAGCGCCGGCCCGACCCCGGGCGGGATCTCCGACGCGATGATCCGGCCGACGCGTACGCTGTCGCGCCGGACGCCGGCCCGACGCTGGATCTCGATCTCTCCGGCATGGTAGGTCGTCATGAGCCTTCCGATGCCAAGGACGGGTCGGATGTGACGTCGCCGACGACAGCGGGGGAGGCTGAATCCTCGGGCGAGACATCTTCATCGAACATGAGGGCCGGTGGCCCGTCCCCGCGTCGCCCAGCGTCCCGGGCGCCGACGGCGGTGGCGGTCCCCGTCATCTCACAGCGGCCGGATCTGCACCTTGCGCCACTGGATGGGGCCGCCCTGGGCGCCCTTGACGCCGGCGCCGTACTGGAGGGCGAAGGCCCGGGATGGTGCGGGAGAGGCCAGGACGTTGTCAACCAGAGCGTCAGGTCGGCTCGATGGCGGGCGCCGCCGAGCGGCGCAGCAGGGCGACGGCGATGCCGAGGTTCAGCAGGTTCCACAGGATGCCGTTGAGGAAGGCGGCGTCGTAGGAGCCCGTCAGGTCGTAGATCGCGCCGGACATCCAGCCCCCGAGGGCCATGCCGAGCACGGTGGCCATCAGGACGGTGCCGACGCGCACCCCGGCTTCCTGGGGCGGGAAGAGCTCCCGGATGATGACGGCGTAGGCCGGCACGATCCCGCCCTGGGCCAGGCCGAACAGGGCCGAGGTGACGTAGAGCGGCGCCAGGCCGTCGAAGGGCAGGAAGAGGACCAGCGCCAGCGCCTGCGCGCTCGAGCCCAGCAGGAGCGTGAGCCGGCCGCCGATGCGGTCGCAGACCCAGCCCCAGGTCAGGCGGCTCACGACGCCGAAGCCCAGCATGAAGGACAGCATCCGGGCGCCGTGCGCGGCGCCATGGCCCAGGTCGGCGGCGTAGGCCACGATGTGGACCTGCGGCATGGACATCGCGACGCAGCAGCTGAGCCCGGCCACGACCAGCAGCGCCTGCAGCGCGGCGGGCGACATCCCGAGCGGCCGGCGCCACGGTGAGGCCCGGCGCCTCGTCGCGGCCGCGGTCTCGGTCAGCGGCGACCGCCGCCGGAGGGCCAGCGCCAGCGGCAGCATGGTCCCCACGCAGAAGATTCCGATGCCCAGGTACGTCCGGCGCCAGCCCGCGCTGGCCATGAAGTGCTGCACGACCGGGGGCCAGACCGTGCCCGCCAGGTAGCTCCCGCTGGCGATGACGGCGACCGCCACGCCGCGCCGGCGCGTGAACCAGAGCGAGGTGTCCGCGATGAGCGGCGCGAACGTGACCGAGCTGGCCACGCCCACCAGCAGGCCCTGAGCCAGGGTGAACTGCCAGAGGGTCGCCGCCCGGCTGGCGAGGGCATAGCCGAGTCCCAGCCCCAGGGCCCCGCCCGCCACGGGGACGAGGATGCCCAGCCGATCGGAGAGGCGTCCGACCAGGATGCTGCCCAGGCCGAAGCCGATCATCGTCACGGTGTAGGGCAGCGCGGCGTCGGAGCGCGCGGCGCCGAACTCCGCCTGCACCGCCGGCAGGGCCACGATCACCGACCACATGCCGGAGCCGCCGATCGCCGACAGCAGGAGCGCGGCGCCGAGCCGCGCCCAGGCGTAGGGAGATTCCGGCCCCGGCGAGGCGATCGGGCGGCTCAGAAGCGGGAGGAGAGGGCGAAGAAGACGCCGCCCCGCTCGGTGGAGGCCTGGTGCAGGTCGAATCGTCTCATCGAACATCCTCCGGGTCCGGGACCGTCACGGCACGGCGTGAAGCTGCGCGCCCATTCTACAGGGCGCGGGGATCGGCCGTGCGGGCTGGCGCGATGCCGCCGCCGGGACGGCGGTCCGGGTATCATGCGAGCATGGCCGCCCTCCCGCAGCGCGCCCGCGTCGTCGTGATCGGCGGCGGGATCATCGGCTGCTCGGTCGCCTACCACCTGGCCCATCTGGGCTGGCGGGACGTCCTGCTGCTGGAGCGCGACCGGCTCACGTCGGGCTCGACCTGGCACGCCGCCGGGCTCATCGTCACCTTCGGGTCCATGTCCGAGACGTCCACCGAGCTGCGCAAGTACTCCCGCCGCCTCTACGCGCGGCTGGAAGCCGAGACCGGGCAGGCGACCGGCTTCCGGCCGGTCGGGTTCGTGGAGCTGGCGGCGGATGCCGACCGCCTGGAGGAGTACCGCCGGGTGGCGGCGTTCAACCGGTTCTGCGGCGTGGACGTGGAGGAGATCTCGCCGTCCGAGGTCAAGCGCCTCTTCCCGCTGGCGAGGACGGACGACCTCCTGGCCGGCTTCTACGTGCCGGGCGATGGGCGGGCCGATCCGGTGAACGTGGCCATGGCCCTGGCGCGAGGGGCGAGCCGGCTGGGCGTCCGGATCGTCGAGGGGGTGGCCGTGACCGGGGTGCTGAAGCGCCGGGGGACGGTCGCCGGGGTGCGGACGGCGCAGGGCGACATCGAGGCGGAGTACGTCGTGAACTGCGCCGGCATGTGGGCGCGCCAGCTGGGCGCCGCCGCCGGCGTCACCATCCCGCTCCAGGCCGCCGAGCACTACTACCTGGTGACGGACGCCATCCCCGGCGTCGATCCCTCGTGGCCGGTCATCGAGGACCCGGCCTCGTACGGCTACTACCGCGAGGAGGGCGGGGGGCTGCTGATCGGCCTGTTCGAGCCGGCCTGCGCGCCCTGGCGTGTGGAGGGCGTGCCGGAGGACTTCTCCTTCGGCGAGCTGCCGCCGGACTGGGCGCGCATGACGCCGTATCTGGAGACGGCCATGCAGCGCGTGCCGGCGGCGCTCACGGCCGGGATGAAGAAGCTCTTCTGCGGGCCCGAGAGCTTCACGCCGGACCTGCAGCCCGTGATCGGCGAGGCCCCCGAGCTGCGGAACTACTTCGTGGCGGCCGGGCTCAATTCGGTCGGCATCCTGACCGGAGGCGGCGTCGGGCGCCTGCTCGCCCACTGGATCGTCCACGGCCGTCCCGACATGGACGTCACGGGCGTCACCATCGACCGCCTGCATCCTTACCAGGCGACGGCCGAGTACCGCCGGACGCGGACAGTCGAGTCGCTGGGGCTGGTGTACCGGTGCCACTACCCGGGGCGGCCCATGCAGACCGCGCGGGGCGTGAAGCGCTCGCCGCTGCACGACCGGCTGGCGGCGCGGGGCGCCTACTTCCGGGATGTGAGCGGCTGGGAGAGCCCCGACTGGTACGCGCCGCCCGGCGTGCCGCCCCGGGTGGAGCGGCTGTCGTGGGGACGCCAGAACTGGTTTCCCTACTGGGAGGCCGAGCACCTGGCCGCCCGCGAGGGCGTCATCCTGATGGACATGTCGTTCATGTCCAAGTTCCTGGTGCAGGGGCGGGAGGCGGGCCGGTGGCTCGACTACCTCTCCGCCAACCGGGTGGACGGGGCGCCGGGCACCGTCACCTACACCCAGTGGCTGGACGAGGCGGGGAAGATCCAGGCCGACCTCACGGTGACGAAGCTGGACGACGAGCGCTACTGGGTGGTGGCCTCGGACACGGCGCTCCGCCACGTGGCGGCCTGGATGGCGCGCCACATTCCCGAGGACGCCCGGGTGAGCGTCAGCGACGTCTCCTCCGCCTTCGCCCAGCTCAACGTCCAGGGGCCGCTCTCGCGCGCCCTGCTCCAGGCGGTGACGGCGGCGGACCTGTCGAACGAGGCGTTCCCGTTCCGGGCCGCCCGGGAGATCGAGATCGGCTATGCGCGCGTGCTGTGCCTCCGCATCAGCTACCTGGGCGAGCTGGGCTACGAGCTCTACGTCCCGACCGAGCAGGCGGTGCACGTGTACGAGCGTCTGGTGGCAGCCGGCGAGCGGGTGGAGCTGCGCCATGCCGGCCTGAAGGCCCTGGGCAGCCTGCGCCTGGAGAAGGGGTACCGCGACTACGGCCACGACCTCGACAACACCGACTCGGTGCTGGAGGCGGGCTTCGGCTTCGCCGTCCGGCTGGACAAGCCGGGCGGGTTCCTGGGGCGCGACGCCGTGCGCGCCGAGATGGCCGCCGGGCCGCCGCGCCGGCGCCTGGTGCAGGTCCTGCTCCAGGACCCGGAGCCGCTCCTCTTCCACGGCGAGATCGTCCGGCGCCACGGGCGGCCCGTCGGCTACGTGCGCGCCGGCTCCTACGGCTTCACGCTCGGCGGCGCGGTGGGCCTGGCGATGATCGAGGCCGGCGAGCCGGTGGACCAGGCCTATCTCGACGGGGCGTCGTGGGAGGTGGACGTCGCCGGTCGGACGTACCCCGCCACGGTCTCCCTCCGGCCGCTCTACGACCCGGAGATGAAGCGCCTGCGGGGCTGAACGGTCATCGAGCGGGGCCGGGGCCCGGGCGCGCCCCGGCGGCCTGGTGGTGCGCGCTGCGCGCCCGGGCTATGCTGCCGGGCATGAACATCCGCACGCGAACCGTCCATCGCTGGCCCGCTGTCCTGGGGATCCTGGTCTTCCTGGTCGCCGCGGCGTGCGCCGGCCCCGGCGGCCACGAGCACGCGTTCCGGGACGCCGAGCGCTGGGCCCGGGTCTTCGACGACCCCGCCCGGGATGCCTGGCAGAAGCCCGAGGAGGTGATCCGCGCGCTCGGGCCGGCGCCCGACGCTCTGGTGGCCGACACTCTTCCGATCTCGGGCTACTTCGCGGTGCGGCTGGCGCGCGCCGTGCCGCAGGGGCGGGTCTACGGCGCCGATCTCGAGCCGGACATGGTGCGGTACCTGGCCGAGCGCGGCCGTCGCGAGGGATTGAGCAATCTCACCGCGGTTCAGGCCGCCCCCGATGACCCCCGCCTGCCCCGTCCGGTGGATCTGGCGCTGATCGTGAACACGTACCATCACATCAACGACCGCCCCGCCTATTTCCGCCGCCTCCAGCAGTCGCTGCGGCCCGGCGGCCGCGTGGCCATCGTCGACTTCCTGCCCGACGCCCCGCTGGGGCCGCCGCGCTGGGCGCGCATCCCGGCCGCGGCCGTGAAGGAGGAGATGGGGCAGGCCGGCTACGGCCTGGTGAGCGAGCACACCTTCCTGCCCCACCAGTACTTCCTGGTCTTCGCGCCCCGGTAGCGCCCC
>JBBIIW010000138.1:0-7324 GCA_037446305.1 Candidatus Rokuibacteriota bacterium | reverse complement strand
GCCCGGCGGGCGTCGAAGCCGGCCCGCGCCATGGCGTCCACCAGCCGCTCGCCGTCCACCGAGGCCATCTCGGGCAGGCGCGCGGCGTCGAGGGCGCCGGTGAAGGCGCGGGAGCCGAAGAGGCTGCCGTAGCGCCCTTCCTCGTCGCTCCAGGCGGCGACGACCAGCGGCAGGCCGGGCGCCGCGCCCGACTCGCGGATGGTCTCGAGGCACTCCAGGCCGGCCAGCACGCCGAGGGCGCCGTCCAGCATGCCGCCCTCCGGCACGGTATCGATGTGCGAGCCGGTGAGGACGGCCGGCCGGTCGGGCGTGAACCGGTCGGTGCCCAGGCCGCCGAAGGTGTTGCCGGCCGGGTCCACCCAGGTCGTCAGGCCGGCGGCGCGCATCTCGCCGAGCAGCCAGGCCCGCGCCTGCTCGTGGGCGAGGCTCCAGGCCGGCCGGGTGACGCCGCCGCCGGGCAGGCCGCCGAACCCCGCCAGCGTCATCAGGCGTTTCTCGAGCCGGGGCAGCGAGACCGCGAGCACGACGGAGGAGTATACGCTTGACTTCGTTCGACGCCGGTTCCTAGAATGAACCGCGGTTCAGTACGGCGCGTCGCCCCCCTCCAGGAGGGAAACTTGGACCTCACGCTGACACCCGAGCAGGAAGCGTTTCGTGAGCGGGTCCGGGCCTGGCTGAAGGCCAACATCCCGCAGGACTGGACGCGGCGCCTGATGGTCAGCTCCGACGTGCCGCGGCCGGAGGCGTACGAGTTCCTGCGCGGCTGGCAGCGCAAGCTGTACGAGGCCGGCTTCATCGGCCTGACGTGGCCCAAGGAGTACGGCGGCCAGGGCCTGACCTTCATGGAGGAGCTGATCCTCCACGAGGAGATGGCCCTGGCCAAGGCGCCCCCGGTGCTGAACGTCCTCGGCGTGGGCATGGCCGGGCCCACGATCGTGGCCTACGGCACCGAGGAGCAGAAGCAGCGGTACCTGGCCAGGATCCTGTCCTGCGAGGAGATCTGGTGCCAGGGCTACTCCGAGCCCAACGCCGGCTCCGACCTGGCCGCGCTCCAGACCCGGGCCGTGAAGGACGGCGAGGACTACGTCGTCAACGGCCAGAAGGTGTGGACCTCGCTGGCCCACATCGCCGACTGGATGATGCTGCTGGCGCGGACGGACCCGGAGGCGCCCCGGCACAAGGGGATCACCTACTTCCTGCTCGACATGCACGCGCCGGGCGTCACCGTGAAGCCCCTGCGGCAGATCACCGGCGATCCGGAGTTCAACGAGGTCTTCTTCGACAACGTGCGCGTCCCCGCCTCGCAGATCCTGGGCGGCCTGAACAACGGCTGGCAGGTGGGCCTGACCACCCTCATGTACGAGCGCCTGGCCCTGGGCTTCGGCCTGCAGGTGCGGCTGCGCATCGCCCTGGACGGGCTCATCGAGATGGCGCGGCGGGTCGAGAGGAACGGCCGGGCCGTCACGAAGGACCCGGTGATCCGGCAGAAGCTGGCCCAGCTGTGGATCGACACCGAGGGCCTGAAGTACACCGGCGCCCGGGCCATCACCCGGCTGCTCAAGGGCGAGATGCCCGGCCCCGAGGCCTCCACCGGCAAGATGATGTGGGTCGACACCCACCAGCGGCTGCAGGACCTGGCCCTGGAGATCCAGGGCCCCTACGCCCAGCTCACCCGCGGCTCCGACCGGGCGGTGGAGGGCGGCGCCTGGCAGTACACCTTCCTGCGCTCGCGGGCCAACTCCATCGAGGGCGGCACCACCGAGGTCCAGAAGAACATCATCGGCGAGCGCATCCTCGGCCTCCCCAAGGGCTAGAGGCAGGAGAGGCGGATGAACTTCGGCTTCAGCGACGAGCAGGAGCTGCTGCGCACCACCGCCCGGAAGTTCCTCGAGAACGAGTGCACGTCGGCGTTCGTGCGCCAGCGGATGGAGGAGCCGGCCGGGATCACCGACGAGTTCTGGGCCAAGCTGGCCGAGCAGGGCTGGCTGGGCCTGATCTACCCCGAGGAGTACGGGGGCAGCGGCCTGGGCTTCGTGGACCTGACCGTGCTCATGGAGGAGATGGGGCGGGCGGTCATGCCGGGCCCGTTCTTCTCGACGGTCCTGCTGGGGGGCCTCGCCATCCTGGAGGCCGGCTCGGCCGAGCAGAAGAAGGCGTGGCTGCCGAGGATCGCGGCCGGCGAGGCCCGGGCCACGCTGGCCTGGACCGAGCCGAGCGCCCGCTGGGACGCGGCCGGCATCGCCGCCACCGCCAGGCCCGCCGGCGACGGCTGGGTGCTCTCCGGCACCAAGCTGTTCGTTCCCGACGCCCACCTGGCCGACGTCACCGTGGTGGCCGCCCGCACCGGCGAGGGGGCCGGCCCCGAGCAGGGCATCTCGCTCTTCCTGCTCCCGCGCGGCACGGCCGGCCTCACGCCCCGGCTGCTGCCCACGATGGACCAGACCCGCAAGCTCTGCGAGGTGACGCTGCAGGACGTGCGGGTGCCGGCCGCGGCGCTGCTCGGCCCCCGCGACGGCGGCTGGGCGCCGCTGGCCCGCGTGATCGAGCGGGCGACGGTGGCGCTGTGCGCCGAGATGTGCGGCGGGGCCCAGAAGGTCCTCGAGATGACGACCGACTACGCGAAGATCCGGGTGGCCTTCGGCCGCCCCATCGGCGCCTACCAGGGCGTGAAGCACAAGCTGGCCGACATGCTGGTGGAGGTCGAGAACGCCAAGTCGCTCACCTACTACGCGGCCTGGGCGGTGGACGAGAACTCGCCGGAGGCGGCGCTGGCCGCCTCCATGGCCAAGGCGTACTGCTCCGACGCCTTCCGCCGCGTGGCCGGCAACGGCATCCAGCTGCACGGCGGCATCGGCTTCACCTGGGAGCACGACATGCACCTCTACTTCAAGCGGGCCAAGTCGTCGGAGTTCACCTTCGGCGACGCCACCTATCACCGGGAACGGGTCGCCCAGCTCATCAACCTTTGATGCCCGCAGGGGGGCCGCGCCCCCACGCCCCGACGCCGGCGGATCCGAAGCCCGCCGCCTCGGTCCTCCTCCTTCGCCCCACGCCGCGGGGGCCCGAGCCGCTCGAGGTGTACATGATCCGTCGCCAGCGGAGCATGAAGTTCCTGGGCGGCTTCTACGCCTTCCCCGGCGGCAGGGTGGATGCGGCCGACGCCTCCGACGAGGCGCTGGCCTGCGGCCGCGGTCTCGGGGTGGCCGAGGCCGAGGCGCTGTTTGCGGGGGGCGACCGCCCGGCCCTGGCCTACTGGATCGCCGCCGTGCGTGAGCTGCTCGAGGAGACCGGGGTGCTGCTGGCCTGCGATGCCGCCGGCCGCCCGGTCGACGGCGCCGACCCCGCCGTCATGGCCGGCATCGAGCGCTGCCGCAAGGCGCTGATGGCCGGCGATGCCACGCTGCCGGCCGCGCTGGCCCGCGAGGGCTGGCACGCCGACCTGCGACCGCTCCGGTACCTGTCGCACTTCACCACGCCCGTCTCGAGCCCGATCCGGTTCAGCGCCCGCTTCTTCCTCTGTCCGCTCCCGCCCGGGCAGGCGCCGCGCCTGTTCACGGAGGAGACCTCCGAGGGGTTCTGGATCCCGCCCGGCGAGGGTTACCGGCGCTTCCGCCGGGGCGAGCTGGCCATGGCCGAGCCCGCCGAGTACGGGCTCGCCTATCTGGCCCAGTTCGACTCGCTGGACGAGGTCTGGGCCGCCCACGCCGACGGCCGCCACAAGCTCGAGGGGCTGATCGACCGCATCCACACCTTCTGGCAGGCGTTCGACTGGCCGGCGCCCGGCGCCTGAGGGCCGGCCGGGCGGTGGTTTCCCGTTTCCGCGAGTCGGTGTAAATTGAGGCCCAACGTCCCGATCGAGGCTCCAACAAGGAGGGAGCGCACATGGGCGGACTGACACGCCGGACCTTCCTCAGCGGCGCCGCCGCCGCGACCGCGACCGTCGCCGCCGGGCCCTGGGTGCTGCGCAGCCATGCCCAGGGCGGTCCCGTCAAGGTGGGCATCCTGCTCCCTTACTCGGGCGTCTACGCGGTGCTGGGCGAGCACATCACGCAGGCGATGGAGCTGGTCTTCGAGCGCGAGCAGTGGACGGTGGCCGGCCGCAAGATCGAGCTGGTGAAGGAGGACTCGGAGGCCAAGCCGCCGGTCGGGGTGCGCAAGGCGCAGAAGCTCATCGAGTCGGACCGGGTGGACATCCTCACCGGCCCCGTGCACAGCGGCGTGCTGGCCGGCATCCGGGACACCGTCCACAACTCCAAGACGATCCTCATCGTCTCCAACGCCGGCGCCGACCAGATCAGCCGCGAGCGCTGCTCGGCCTGGATCTTCCGCACCTCCTTCTCGAACTGGCAGCCTTGCCAGCCCATGGGCGGCTGGGTGGCCCAGCACGTGGCCAAGGAGGTCTTCCAGATCGCCCCCAACTACCAGGCCGGCAAGGACATGATGGCGGCCTTCCGGGAGACCTTCCTGCCGGCCGGCGGCAAGGTCATCGCCGAGGACTACCCGAAGTTCGGCGAGACCGACTACGCGCCGTACCTGACCAAGATCAAGCAGTCGGGGGCCAAGGCCGTCTTCGCCTTCTTCTCCGGCACCGACGCCGTGAACTTCGTGAAGCAGTACGACCAGTACGGCCTCAAGGGCTCGGTGCGGCTGACCGGGGCCGGGTTCCTGACCGAGCCCGACGTGCTGCCGGCCCAGGGCAAGGCCGCGCTCGGCGTCGTCACCGGGCACTTCTACACGCCGCTGCTCGACAACCCGGTCAACCAGCGGTTCGTGAAGGAGTTCCGCGAGAAGTACAGGGCCACGCCGGACGGCTTCGCCTGCCAGGGCTACGACACGGCCGAGGTCATCGTGCGGGCGCTCAAGGCCATCAACGGCGACACGAAGGACAAGAACGCCCTGCGGCAGGCCATCGCCCGGGTCGAGTTCGACAGCCCGCGCGGGCGCTTCCGCTTCGACCCCAGGACCCAGAACGTCATCCAGCCCTACATCTACGTGCGCGAGGTGCGGGAAGTCGGCGGCGAGCTGCACAACGTCCCCATCGACAAGATCGCCGATGTGAAGGATCCGGGCACCGGCTGCACGCTGCCCGTCTAGGGTTTGGCGCCGGGGGCGGGGCCACCCGCCCCCGGCCGGCGCCGCCGCCGTGCCCTTCGTCCCCGACTTCTTCGGTCAGGCCCTCAACGGCCTCGCCTACGGCGTCCTCCTCTTCCTCCTCTCCGTCGGCCTCACGCTCATCTTCGGCATGCTGGACGTCATCAACCTGGCCCACGGCTCGTTCTACATGCTGGGGGCCTACGTCGGGCTGGCGCTGATCGCGCTCACCGGCAACTTCTGGCTGGCCCTGCTGCTGGCCCCGCTGGTGGTGGGCGGGGTGGGGGCGCTGATCGAGCGCGCCTGCCTCCGGCCCATCTATCACCGGTCGCCGCTGGACCAGGTGCTGCTGACGTTCGGGTTCATCTACCTGTTCGAGGACGTCGTGCGCTGGATCTGGGGCGGCTACATCCGCTCCATCCCGCCCCCCGACGTCTTCGCGGCCTCCGTCACGATCCTCGGCGCCACCGTCCCCTCCTACCGCGTGTTCGTCATCGTCTTCGGCCTGGTCATGGCCGTGGCCCTCTGGCTGCTGCTGGAGCGCACGCGGCTGGGCGCCGTCATCCGGGCCGGCGTGTACGACGCCGAGATGACGGCCGGCCTCGGCATCAACGTGCACGCCGTCTTCACCGGGGTCTTCGCCTTCGGAGCCGGGCTGGCCGGGCTCTCGGGCGTCATCGCCGGCCCCATCCAGGGCTCGTTCCCGGCCATGGGCGTCACCATCCTGATCCCGGCCCTGATCGTGGTGGTGGTGGGCGGGCTGGGCAGCCTCAAGGGCTCGCTGGTGGGCAGCCTGATCATCGGGCAGGCCGAGACGTTCGGGAAGGCCTGGATGCCCGAGGTGGCGATGCTCATGATCTACATCGTCACCGCGCTGGTGGTCCTGCTGCGCCCCCAGGGCCTGTTCGGCCGCCCGCTCAAGTGATCGCCCGGGTCGCCGGCGCCGCCGCCCTGCTGCTCCTGCTCGCGCTCTTCCCCGCGGTGGCCGGGACCTACCCCGTGCGCCTGCTGCAGGAGATCCTCATCTGGGGCATCTTCGCCATGAGCCTGGACCTGCTCATGGGCCACGCGGGCATGGTCTCCTTCGGGCACTCGGCGTTCTTCGGGGTGGGGGCCTACGTGGCGGGCCTGGCCCTGAAGGAGTCGCCGGACCTGCTGGCGGCCGTCGTCTACCCGGCGCTGGCCGCCGCGCTGGCGGCGGCCGTCATCGGCTTTCTGTCCATCCGGGTGAGCGGCGTGTACTTCATCATCCTCACCCTGGCCTTCTCGCAGATGTTCTGGGCCTACGTGTTCCAGGCCGGCTGGGTGGGGGCGGAGGACGGCATCATCGGCGTGCCGCGCCCGCAGGTGCTGGGCGTCAGCCTGTGGGACCACGCGCGCTTCCACGTCTACCTGGTCGCGCTGTTCGGCCTGGCCGCCCTCCTGCTGTGGCGGGTGGTGCGCTCGCCGTTCGGGCACGTCCTGCGCGGCATCCACGAGAACGAGGCCCGCATGCAGGCCGTGGGCTACGCCGTCGACCGCTACAAGCTGATCGCCTTCGTCATCGCGGGCGCCGTCGCGGGCGTGGCCGGCTCCCTCTACGCCCAGTTCAACGGCCAGAGCCCGCCCGACGCCTTCTACTGGACGACCTCGGGCGAGGCCCTGCTCATGGTGATCATCGGCGGCACCGGCACCCTGGGCGGCGCCGTCCTGGGCGCCGCCGCCTTCATCCTGCTCCAGAGCCTGGTCAGCACCTACACCGAGCGGTGGATGCTCATCCTGGGGGTGACGTTCATCGTCTTCGTCCTGTTCGCGCCGGGCGGCATCATGGGCGCGCTGCGGGGCCGCATCGGGCTGCGCGCGTGACGGCCGGCCCGCTGCTCCAGGTGCGCGACCTGCGGCGCTACTTCGGCGCCCTGCTGGCCCTGAACGGCATCTCGCTGACCGTCGAGCGCCGGGAGCGGCGGGCCGTCATCGGCCCCAACGGCGCCGGCAAGACCACGCTCTTCAACGTCATCACCGGGCACCTGGCGCCCACGGGCGGCGAGATCCTCTTCGACGGCCGCCCGCTGACGGGCCTGCCGCCCCACGCCGTGGCCCGCCGCGGCGTCTCGCGCTCCTTCCAGCGGACCAACGTCTTCCCCCGTCTGCCGGTGCTGGAGAACCTGCGCCTGGCCGCCGCCGCCCGCACCGGCGGCAGCTACGACCTGCTGGGCTCCACCGCCCGCCTGGCGGCCCCGCTGGAGCGGGCGCG
>JBBIIW010000137.1:0-7369 GCA_037446305.1 Candidatus Rokuibacteriota bacterium | reverse complement strand
CGGCCCGAGGCCGGCCCGGCCGCGCCCGGTCCGGGGTGGACGCGCGCGACGGGAACGCCGTACCCTTGTCTCGACATCCGGCGGCCTCGGGCCGGGTCGCGATCCGGGAGGGCGACGATGGCATCGGTCGACAACCTGATGATGGAGTACCCGCTCACGCTGACCCACTTCTTCGACCGGGCGCGCCGGCTCTTCCCGCGGAAGACCCTCGGCACGCGCGTGCCGGGGGTGGGGCTGGTGAAGTCCACCTACGCGGACTTCGCCGACCGCACGGCCCGCCTGGCCGGCGCCCTGCGGGAGCTGGGGATCACGAAGAGCGACCGCGTCGGCACCTTCGCCTGGAACTCGCACCGGCACCTGGAGGTGTACTTCGCGGCCCCCCTGATGGGTGCGGTGCTGCACACGGTGAACATCCGGCTGTCCCGGGACGACATCCGGTACATCGTCAACCATGCCGAGGACCGGGTCCTGATCGTGGACGCCTCCTGCTGGCCTACCCTGGAGCCGATCCGCCACGAGCTGCCGACCGTCAAGCACTGGATCGTCATGAAGGACACGCCGGGGGCGGAGATCCCACCGGGGACGCTCGACTACGAGGCGCTGCTGGCCAGCGCCCGGCCCCTGGAGTCGTGGCCCCGCCTGGCCGAGACCGACGCCGCCGGCATGTGCTACACGTCCGGCACCACCGGGCATCCCAAGGGCGCGGTCTACACCCACCGCGCCATCTTCCTGCACTCCATGGCCTCCTCCATGACCGACGTCATGGGCATCTCGGAGCGCGACGTCATCCTGCACATCGTGCCCATGTTCCACGCCAACGCCTGGTGCATCCCCTTCGCCGGCGTGCTCAACGGCGCCACCCAGTACTTCGGCGGCCCCAACCCCCAGCCCCGCGACATCATCGAGATCGTCCACCGCGAGCGGGTGACCGTCATCGGCGCCGTGCCCACCGTGTGGATCGCCATCGACGCCATCCTGGAGCAGGAGCCGCACTGGGACATCTCGTCCATCCGCTGCATTCCCATCGGCGGCTCGGCGGCGCCGCGGTCGCTGCTGGAGAAGTTCGACCGGAAGCACCGGGCGCCCATGCTGCACGCCTGGGGCATGACCGAGATGACCCCGCTGGGCACGGTGGGCCGCCTCAAGTCCTACCTGGAGGACCTCCCGGACGAGGAGCGCTACGCCGTCCGGGCCAAGCAGGGCTACCCGGCTCCCGGGGTCGAGCTGCGCATCGTGGACGACAGCGGGCGGGAGCAGCCCTGGGACGGCCGGGCCATGGGCGAGATCCAGGTGCGGGGGCCGTGGGTGATCCGCGCCTACTACAACAACCCCGAGAGCGCCGACCGCTTCACGCCGGACGGCTGGTTCCGGACCGGCGACGTGGCCACGGTGGACCCGGAGGGGTACGTGCAGATCACCGACCGGACCAAGGACCTGATCAAGTCCGGCGGCGAGTGGATCTCGTCCATCGACGTCGAGACGATGATCATGGGGCACCCGAAGGTCCTGGAGGCCGCGGTCATCGCCGTGCCCCATCCCCGCTGGGTCGAGCGTCCCCTGGCCTGCGTGGTGCCCAAGCCCGGTGTCCAGCTCGATCCGGCCGAGATCATCGAGTTCCTGCGCCCGAGACTCGCCAAGTGGGCGCTGCCGGACGACGTCGTGCTCATCGAGGCCGTGCCCAAGACCAGCGTCGGCAAGTTCGACAAGAAGGTGCTGCGCGAGCGCTTCAAGGACTGGAAGCCGGCCGCGCCCTGACGCGCGCGCCCCGACCGCGGCCGTCGCGGGGTCGTGCCGGCGTCGGCGACGCGATACGCTTGACGGGCGGCAGCGGCCTGGCCGATAGTGGCGCCGTGGATCCGGAGCTCGCCGAGTACCTGGACCGGCGCTTCGGCGACCTCCGCCGCGATCTCGCCACCGAGCTCGGCACCACGTTGCGCCGGGACCTGGGCGCCGAGCTGCGCACGACCCTGCGGCAGGAGCTCGGCACCGAGCTGCGCACGACCCTCCGCCAGGAGCTCGCCGCCGAGCTCGGCGCGACCCTGCGGCGGGAGCTCGGCACCGAGCTGCGCACCACCCTGTGGCAGGAGCTCGGCGTCGAGCTGCGCACGACCCTCCGCCAGGAGCTCGCCGCCGAGCTCGGCGCGACCCTGGGGCAGCGGTTCAGCGACGAGCTGGAGCAGCGGACCTCGGCGCTCCACCGGCACTTCGATGTCGTCGCCGAGTCGCTGATGGCGAAGATCGAGCTGGTGGCCGAGGGCGTGCGCACGGTGGATCAGAAGGTCGACCGCCTCGCCGCGGCGACCGACGCCCGGTTCGCCGCCGTCGACCGCCGTCTGCTCCACCTGACGGCCCGCCTGGGACCGCCGCGCCGGCGCTGAGGCCCCGGGAATGCGCCGGGCGCTGCCGGCCGGTCAGGGAAAGACGCCCAGCTCCAGGTACGCCTGCGCGATCTTCTGCAAGGCGTTGAGGAACGCCGCCGTGCGCAGGTCGGGGATGCGGCGGTCCCGCCGGGCCAGCTCGCGGATCTGGTGGTAGGCCCCGATCATCGTCTCCTCCAGGCCCGACATCACCAGGTCGATCTCGTCGGCGCCGCGGGCGATGCGGCGGCGCTCCTCGGGCGAGAACAGGCGCCCGGTGGCCTTCTCCACCGCGGTCAGCATGCGGTCGAACGCCGCCTCCTCGTAGCGCTTGCCGACCCGGCCGAACCGGACGTGGGAGAGGTTCTTCACCCACTCGAAGTAGGAGACCGTCACCCCGCCGGCGTTCAGGTAGACGTCGGGGATGACGAAGACGCCCCGGTCGCGCAGGATCGCCTCGCCCTCGGCGGTGGTGGGCCCGTTGGCGGCCTCGGCGACGATGCGGGCCTGGATGCGGCCCGCGTTGTCGGCCGTGATCTGGTTCTCCAGCGCGGCCGGGATCAGGATGTCGCACTCCAGCTCCAGGGCCCGCTGCGGCGGCGCGATGTTCTCGGCCCCGGGGAAGTCGAGGATCCGTCCCGTCTCCCGCACGTGCCGCCGGACGGCCTCCACGTCCAGGCCGTCCGGCCGGTAGATGGCCCCCTCGACCTGCGAGAGCGAGACGATCACGCAGCCGGCCTCCTGGCAGAACCGGGCGGCATGGTAGCCGACGTTGCCGAAGCCCTGCACGACCACCCGCTTGCCGGCCAGCCCGCGGGCCAGGCCCAGCCGCCGCATGTCCTCCCCGTCGTCGCAGGCCTCGCGCAGGCCGAACACCACCCCGCGGCCCGTCGCCTCCACCCGGCCGCGGATGCCACCCTGCGTGACCGGCTTGCCGGTCACGCAGGCCAGCGCGTCGATCTGCCCGGGGTGGAAGGCCAGGTAGGTGTCGGCGATCCACGCCATCTCGCGGGGGCCGGTGCCGTAGTCGGGCGCCGGCACGTCCACGCCCGGGCCGATGAAGTTCTTGTGGATGAGCTCCGCGGTGTAGCGGCGGGTGATCCGCTCCAGGTCTTCCGGCGAGTACTGCTTGGGGTCGAGCCGGATGCCCCCCTTGGCGCCCCCGAACGGCACGTCCACGATGGCGCACTTGTAGGTCATGAGGGCGGCCAGCGCGACGACCTCGTCCTCGGTCACCTCGGGGGCGTAGCGGATGCCACCCTTGGACGGCATCCGGTGGTGGCTGTGCTGCACCCGCCAGCCCGAGAAGACCTCCCAGCCCCGCGCCGTGCGGACCGGGAACTGCACGGCCAGGACGGCGTTGGGCCGCTTGATCTGCTCCAGCAGCCCGGCCGGGTAGTCGGTGAGGGCGGCGGCTTGCTCGAAGTAGCGGTTGACGGTCTCGAAGAAGCTCAGCACGGGGCCAGGCTCCGCTCCAGGTGCCGCGCCAGGCGCGACAGGGAGTAGGTGCAGATCCAGTAGACGAGGGCGATGAACAGGTACAGCTCGAACGGACGGATCTCCCGGTTGTTGACGATCTGGGCGGCCTTGGTCAGGTCCACGTAGCCGATGATGGAGGCCAGCGACGTGTCCTTGAACAGCACGATCATCTGGGTGACCAGGGCCGGGATCATGTTGCGCAGGGCCTGCGGCAGGACCACGTGGCGGATGGCCTGGGTGCCGGACAGCCCCAGGGCCCGGGCCGCCTCCACCTGCGCCCGCGGCACCGACTGCACGCCGGCCCGCACGATCTCGCCGAAGTAGGCGGCCTCGAAGATGACGAAGGCGGTCAGGGCCACGCCGTACTCGGGAATGGCCAGGCCCACCACCTGGGGCAGGATGTACCAGAACCAGAAGATGACCATGACCAGCGGGACGCCGCGGATCACCTCGACGTACGCGCCGGCCGGCAGCCGCAGCCAGGCGCTCGGCGCCAGCCGGGCCAGCCCCACGACGAGCCCGAGCAGGAAGCCCAGCCCGATGGCCGGCACGGCCAGGCGCAGCGTGCCGCCGGCGAAGGCCCCGATGCCGAGGAACCCCTGGAGGATGAGGAAGCCGAAGTTGTCGACGATGACGCCGGGGTCGAGCACGGGTCAGGGCCCCACGCCGCCCGCGCGGGCGATCAGGCCGGGGATGGCCAGGCGCCGCTCCAGCCGGCCCATGACCCAGGCGATGGCGTAGCACAGCCCCAGGTAGATGAGCGTGCCGGCCGTGAGGGCCTCGACGGCCCGGGCCGTGTACGTCTCGATCTGCCGCGTCTGGAACGTGAGCTCGGCCACGCTGATGGTCAGGGCCACCGACGAGTTCTTGAGCAGGTTCAGCGCCTCGCTGGTCAGGGGCGGGATGATGAGCCGGAGCGCGATCGGCAGGATCACCAGCCGGTAGGCCTGGCCCAGGCTCAGCCCCATGGCCAGGGACGCCTCGAACTGGGTGCGCGGGATCGACTGGATGCCGCTGCGGATCACCTCCGACATCCGGGCGCCGTGGTAGACGCCCAGCGCGACCATGCCGGCCCAGAACTCGGCGCCGTGGTCGTAGAGCCAGTCCTGGACCGGGCGCGGCAGCCGCGGGGGCACGCCGAAGTACCAGAAGAACATCCAGACCAGCAGGGGGACGTTCCGGAAGAACTCGACGTAGACGGTGGCGGCGGCGCGGAGCGGCCGCCAGGGGACGGTGCGGAAGGCGCCGGCCAGGATGCCGAGCGCCATGGCCAGCAGCCAGGCCAGCGCCGAGATGCGCAGCGTGGTGAGGATGCCCTGGAGCAGCCAGGCTCCGGACTGGCCGCTCCAGAGCACGCTCCAGTCGAAGTCGTAGCTCACCCGGCTACTTCGGCACCACCTGCATCCGGAGGAAGATCCGGGCCTCGGCCGACAGCGGGTACGGCACGTCGCCCTTGGGCCCGAACCACTTGTCGTACAGCTCCATGTACCGCCCCGACTCGATGGCCTCCATCAGCCCCACGTTCACGATGTCCCGGAAGGCCGAGTCGTTCTGCCGCATGGCCATGCCGTACGGCTCGTAGGAGTAGAAGTCGCCCACGATCTCCCAGTCGCCGGGGCTGGGGGCCTTGGCCTTGAGCCCCGCCAGCTGGATGCCGTCGTTGGTGTAGGCGTCCACCTGGCCCTGCACCAGCGCCTGGAAGGCGGCCGGCTGGTCGGGGAACTCGCGCAGCACGGCGGTCGGCACGCGCTCGCGGATGATGCGGGCGTTGGTGGAACCCTGCTGGGCGGCGATGCGCTTGCCGGCGATGTCGTCGATGCCCTTGATGGGGCTGCCCTTGCGGACGAGGAACTGGGCGCCGGTGACGAAGTAGGTGATGCTGAAGTCCACCTGCTCGTCGCGGCTGCGGGTGTGCGTCATGGTGCCGGCGATCAGGTCCACCGCGTTGGACGACAGGAGCGGGATGCGGGTGGGCGGCGTCGACTCCTTCTTCTCGACCCGGATGGGCTTGCCCAGCTTGCGCTCGATGGCCGGCTTGACCGCCTGCTCCACCAGGTCGATGGCGAAGCCCACCCACTCGTTGTTGCGGTTGATGAAGCCGAAGGGCGGCGAGCCCGTCCGGGTCCCGATGGTGAGGACGCCGGTGCGGGCGATCTTCTCCAGGGTCGTCTCGGCCAGGGCCGGCGCGGCCTGGGACAGCACCAGGGCCAGCGCCACCAGCAGGGACAGCGCGCGTCTCATGATGAACCTCCTCAGTGGACCAGGATCTTGGACAGGAACTGCCGGGTCCGCTCGTGGCGGGGCGCGGCGAAGAAGGCCTCCGGCTCGGCCTCCTCGAGGATCCGCCCCTCGTCCATGAACACGACGCGATGGGCGACCCGGCGCGCGAAGCCCATCTCGTGCGTCACCACCATCATGGTCATCCCCTCCCGGGCCAGGTCGGTCATGACCTCCAGCACCTCGTTGATCATCTCGGGGTCGAGGGCCGACGTCGGCTCGTCGAACAACATGATCCGGGGCTGCATGGCCAGGGCCCGGGCGATGGCCACCCGCTGCTGCTGGCCCCCCGACAGGCTGGCCGGGTAGTGGTCGGCCTTGTCCGGGATCCCGACCCGCTCCAGCAGGGCCCGGGCCGCCTTCTCGGCCTCCGCCGCCGGCAGTCGCTTCACCCGGACCGGGGCCAGCATGATGTTCTGGAGCGCCGTCATGTGAGGGAACAGGTTGAAGGACTGGAACACCATGCCCACCTGCGTGCGCAGACGGGTGAGGTTGGCGCCGGGCCGGGTGACGCTCTCGCCCAGCACCCGGATCTCGCCGGCCTGCACCCGCTCCAGCGCGTTCACGCAGCGGATCATGGTGCTCTTGCCGGAGCCCGATGGCCCGCACACCACCACCACCTGCCCGGCGGGCACGGTCAGCGAGACGTCCCGCAGGACGTGGAGCCGGCCGAACCACTTGTCGACGTGCTCGAACTCGATGGCCGGGCCGGTCACGGCTCAGCCGTCGCCGAGCACGACCAGGACGTCGCCGGCATTGACCGGCTGGCCGGCGCCGACCCGCACCTCGAGCACCGTCCCCGCCGCACTCGCCCGGAGCTCGTTCTCCATCTTCATGGCCTCGATGACCAGCAGCGTGTCGCCGGGCGCCACCCGATCGCCCGGGCGGACGCTGACGTGCGTGATCCGACCCGGCAGCGGGGCCGTCAGCGTCTGCCCGCCCCGGCCGGCGCCGGCGCCGCCGCGGGTCCGGAGGACGTGCCGCGTGTACTCCTCGACCTGGACGGCGCACGTCTCGCCGTCCACGTCCACCACCGCCGTCCCCTCGCACTCGGCGACGTCCGCCACGTAGGATACGCCCTCGATGAGCAGCGAGTAGGGGCCGGGCGGGGTCCGCCGGGCATCGACCTCCCAGACCTGATCGGCGATCTGCACCCGGTAGCGCCCCTCGCCGCCGCTCACCTCCACCACCTGCTGGCGCCCGCCCACCGTGGCCACGAACTTCACGCCATCCCTCCGCGCCAGCCCGGCCGGCGC
>JBBIIW010000136.1:0-7397 GCA_037446305.1 Candidatus Rokuibacteriota bacterium | reverse complement strand
CGCGTCCCGCTCGTGGAGGCCGCGGGCGCGCCGCGCGTGGAGCTGGATCTGCGCCCCGAGCCCGGTCCCGCCCCGTAGCGGAGTCCGGGGGCCGGGGCTATCCGTCGGCGGCGACGGCGGCCCCCGCGTCACTGTGCTTGCCGATCTTCGCCGCCACCCCGACGTGGTCTTCCCGGACGGGGTTCAGCCCCGAAGGGTGGCCGGCGCGCCGGCCGGCGGGCGGTGGTGGCGACGCCGGCCGAAGCGCCCCGGGTCGTCCGGCTACCTCGGCACGTAACCGTAGAGCACGCGGGGCAGCCACAGCGCCAGGTCGGGGAACAGCAGCAGCGCGATCAGCCCCGCGATCTGCCAGACCTGGAACTGGAGCATGCCCACGTAGATGTCGGAGAGCTTCCAGTCCGGCGCCACCGCCTTGAGGTAGTAGGCGGCCAGGGCCACCGGCGGCGTCAGGAAGGCCGTCTGGAGGTTGACCGCGACCAGCGTGGCGAACCACAGCATGTCGAGCTTGAGCTGCGCGATGGTGGGCAGGAACAGCGGCAGGAAGATCAGGATGATGGCCGGCCACTCGAGCGGCCATCCCAGCAGGTTGATCACCACCATGAGCACGACCAGCATGACGAACGGCGACACGGGCAGGGCCAGCATCCACTCGGTGATCAGCCGGGCCGAGCCCAGGTGAGAGAAGACCGCCCCGTAGAACAGGGCGGCGAAGGCCAGGAACAGGATCAGGGTGCTGGTCCGGAGCGTCCGGTACACCGCCTCCGTCAGGCGCCGCCAGGTCAGCTGCCGGTAGAGCGCGGCCAGGGCCACCGAGCCCAGGGCGGCCATGCCGGCCGCCTCCGTGGGGGCGGCCAGCCCGGCCAGGATGCTGCCCAGCGCCGCGAAGATCAGCACGCTCACCGGCAGCATGCCCAGTCCCACCTCGCGCAGCACGAGACCGGCCGAGGCCAGCCGCTCCTCGGGCGGCAGCGGCGGCCCCACGTGCGGCTGCAGGAAGCTGCGCACCATCGCGTAGGCGATGTAGATGCCCGAGAGCAACAGCCCGGGGACGACGGCGGCGGCGAAGAGGTGCACGATGGAGACGCCCAGCACGGGCCCCATGACGATGAGCATCACGCTGGGCGGGATCAGCTGGCCCAGGCAGCCCGCCCCGCAGATGACGCCGGCCGCCATCCGGACGTCGTACCGGCTGCGGGTCATGGCCGGCGCCGCCATCATGCCGAGGATCGTCACCGAGGCGCCGATGATCCCCGTGGCGGCGGCGAAGATGGTTCCCGTCAGCAGCACGGCCAGGTAGAGGCTGCCCCGCACGGGGGCCATCAGCGTCTGGAAGGCCCGGAAGAGCCGCTCCATGATCCCCGCCTGCTCCAGCACGTAGCCCATGAAGATGAAGAGCGGCACCGCGGCCAGGCTGACCTCCTTCATCAGGCCGTAGCCGTGCAGGACCATCAGGTCGAAGACGAGCGGCCCGAAGCCCAGGTACCCGAAGACGAAGCCCAGGATGATGAGCGTGAAGGCCAGCGGGAAGCCCAGGAAGATGGCCACCACCAGCACGGCCACCATGGCCAGCCCCAGCAGCTCAGGTCCCATAGCGCCGGCCGGTGAGCGCCAGGTAGGCGCTCTTGACGAGCTCCGACACGCCCTGGAGCAGGAGCAGGGCGGCCGTCACCGGGATGACCATCTTGAGCGGGTACACCGGCGGCCGCCAGGGACTGAACTCCGAGCGCTCGCCCACCTGCCACGCCCGCAGCGCGAAGTCCCAGCCGGCCCACAGGAAGAAGGCGATGCCCGGGAAGTAGAAGATCAGGTACAGCACCGCATCCACCAGGCCCTGCCGGCGCGGGGGGAAGCGGTTGTAGAGGATGTCGGTCCGGATGTGCTCGCCGTGCTTGAGCGTGTACGGGGCACCCAGCATGAACATGGCGGCGTAGAGCATGAACTGCAGCTCGAAGGACCAGATGGTCGGCGCGTTGAACAGGTAGCGGACGAACACCTCGTAGCTGATGACCGCGATGAGCGGGACGATCAGCCAGGCGGTCAGCCGGCCGGTGACCTCCGACAGCGCGTCGATGCCGCGGACGACCGGCCCCAGGCGGGCCGCCCACTGCCGGGGCCGGTCGTCCGCGCCGTGCAACGGACCCCTACTTGGCGTAGATCTTCTCGCTCCAGTAGTAGCGGGCGGCGAAGCTCCAGGTGGGCCAGTGCGACTCGCGGTGCGGCACCACCAGCTCGGCGTAGGCGCGCATGGAGTCGAGCACCTTCTTGAAGAACGGGTCCTTCCGGGCGAAGTCCTCGGCCACGCTGTCCCAGGTCTTCAGGAAGACCTCGTTGATGTCGTCGGGCATCCGCGTGGTGGTGACGCCGAGCTTGAGGATCTCCTGGTAGGCCCGGGCGTTCTCCTGGTTGAACTGCCACCAGAAGGTCAGGAACGCGTCCTTGGTGGCCGAGGCGATGATCTCGCGCAGGTCCGGGGACAGGCCGTCCCAGACCTTCTTGTTGATGAAGAGGTTGCCGTGCGTGTTGGGCTCGTGCTGCCCCTGCAGGTAGTGGTGCTTCCAGCCCACGGTGTGCAGCCCGAGGTTGAGGTCCTCGCGGCCCCCGACCCACTCGGCGGCGTCGATGAGCCCCCGCTCGGCGGCCGGGATGATCTCGCCGCCCGGCAGCAGCACGACGCTCATGCCCGCCTTGGCGTACACGTCGCCGGCGATGCCGGGAATGCGGGCCTTGAAGCCCCGGAAGTCCGCCCAGTTCTTGACCGGCCGCTTGAACCAGCCCGGCGGCTGCGGACCGTGCGGCGAGATGGGGAAGACCACCACGTTGAGCTTCAGGCGGTCCTGGTACAGCTCGTTGTAGAGCTGCAGCCCGCCCCCCTCGTAGAACCAGCCCATGAGGTCCAGCAGGGACAGGCCGAACGGCCCGCCCGGCGCCCCCGCGAACAGCGTGGCCGCCGGATGCCGGCCGAACCAGTAGTAGGAGACGCCGTGGCCGCCGTCGAGCAGCCCCCGGTGGGCGGCGTCCAGGATCTCGAAGGCCGGGACGACGGCACCGGCCGGCAGCGCCTCGACCTTGATGCGGCCGTTCGACATCTTCTCCACGCGCTCGGCGAAGTACTTGAGGTTGCCGTAGACGATGGAGACGGCCGGGAAGGCGGACTGGATCTTCATCCGCACGGACGCCTGGCCGGTGGCCGGCGGCGTCGTGCCGTACAGCACGACGAGGACCGTGACCGAGATCGCGCCGACGAGCGAGAGGAGGGCTATCCGTTTCATGTGCCGGACCTCCTGTGGGTACGGTTCGCGATCGGCTGGGCCGGACGCCTCGCCGACGCCGGCTCACCCGGCCCGATGGGAGTGGCCGGATTCTGGGCGGCCTCCGGACGCTTGTCAATGGGCGCCCGGGGGGCCCGGAACGCCGGCCGCACCAGCGTGCGCGGCCCGGCGATCCCCGCCGGGGTCAGGTGAGCCGCACGAGCCGGCGCGCCTTCAGCTCGTGGCGCGGCAGCGTGCGCGGCGGCACGGCCCGCACCTCGAGCCGCAGGCCGAGATCGGCGCGGAACGCCTCGCCGAGCGCCGGCACCACGCCGCTGTCGGCCGCCTCGACCACCACCCGGATCTCGTCCAGGCTGCCGTTGCGGAACACCTCGATCTGGAACTCCTCGATCATCGCGAAGCGGCGGACGATGCCCTCGATGGCCGAGGGAAAGACGTTGACGCCGCGGCAGATCAGCATGTCGTCCGTCCGGCCCAGGATGCCCCCGGCCAGGCGCAGGAACGTGCGGCCGCAGCCGCAGGGCCCGTCGGCCAGGCGCACGCGGTCGCCGGTGCGGTAGCGGACGCTGGGCGAGCAAGCGCGGCCGAGGTTCGTGAGCACGAGCTCCCCCTCGGCGGCCGGCGCGCCGGTCGCCGGGTCGAGCACCTCGGCGATGAATTCCGCCTCGTTGACGTGCAGCCCCGCCTGCTCGGCGCACTCGTAGCCGTAGGCGCCCACCTCCGTCATCCCGGCGTGATCGTAGGCGCGCGCCCCCCAGCACTCCTCGAGCCGCGCCCGCACGGCGGGAATCCCCGCCCCGGGCTCGCCGGCGTGCACCATCGTCCGCACCGGCAGCTTGCGCAGGTCGAGGCCCCGCTCGCACGCCACCTCGGCCAGGTGCAGGGCGTAGGACGGCGTGCAGACGAGCGCCGTCGCGCCCAGGGTCTCCATCGCGTGCAGGCGCGCCGGCGAGTCCTGCCCGCCGCCGGGGATGGCCAGGGCCCCGATGGCTCGGGCGCCCTCGAAGCCACCCCAGAAGCCCACGAAGAGCCCGAAGGAGAAGGGGAAGAAGATGCGGTCGGCGGCGGTGAGCCCCGCCCCGCGCAGCACGAAGGCCCAGCAGCGGGCCCACCACAGCCACGACGCCTCGGTGTCGAGCCAGCGCAGCGGCCGGCCGGTGGTGCCGGAGGTCTGGTGCACGCGGATGTAGCGCTCCAGCGGGTACGTGAGGTTGGTGCCGAAGGGGGGAGAAGCGGCCTGGTCGTCCACGAGCTCCTGCTTGGTCGTCAGCGGCAGGCGCGCCACGTCGTCCCAGGTGCGCAGGTCCTCCGGGCGCGCCAGCCCGGCCGCCCCCAGCTTGCGACGCAGGAACGCGTTGCCGGGCAGGGCCTCGGCCAGCAGCGCGCGCAGCCGGGCCAGCTGCAGGTCCCGCAGCTGTTCCCGCGGCAAGGTCTCCAGGGCGGGGTCGAGCATCGTCACGGCTTCCGCAGCTTGAAGCGCTGGATCTTGCCGGTGGCCGTCTTGGGCAGCTCGGTCACGAACTCGATCCAGCGCGGGTACTTGTAGGGCGCGATCCTGTCCCGGACGAACCCCTTGAGCTCCTCGGCCAGCGCCGCCGAGGCGCGGGCCGGCTCCTTGAGGACGACGAAGGCCTGGGGCTTCACCAGCCGGTCGTCGTCCTCCCGGCCGACCACGGCGGCCTCCAGGACCGCGGGGTGCTTGATGAGCGTGGCCTCGACCTCGACCGGCGACACCCAGATGCCGCCCACCTTGAGCATGTCGTCCGACCGGCCCGCGTACCAGAAGTAGCCGTCCGGGTCCTGCCAGTACTTGTCGCCGGTCTGGATCCAGGTGCCGAACAGCGTCTCCCGGGTCTTGTCGTGCTTGTTCCAGTAGTGGGCCATCGTCGAGTCGCCCTCGACGCGGAGGTTGCCGATCTCCCCCTGCGGCACCGGGCGCCCCTCGTCGTCCACGACGATCGCCCGGTAGCCGGGCACGGGCAGGCCGGACGATCCCGGCCGCACGGCGCCCGGCCGGTTGGAGAGGAAGATGTGCAGGATCTCGGTGGTGCCGATCCCGTCGAGGATCTCGACGCCGAAGCGCTCCCGCCAGCGGGTGTAGATCTCCTCCGGCAGCGCCTCCCCGGCCGAGACGCAGAGCCGCAGCGAGGAGAGGTCGAAGCGCCGCTCGGCCTCCTTGACGGCCAGCATGCCGGCGTAGAGCGTGGGCACGCCGAAGAAGATCGTGGGCCGGTGGCGCGCGAGCACCTCGAACACGCCCTCGGGCGTGGGCCGGTGGGGATAGAGCACGCTCTGGGCGCCCACGGCCATGGGGAAGTAGCCGGCGTTGCCGAGCCCGTAGGCGAAGAAGAGCTTGGCCGCCGAGAAGACCTTGTCGTCGGGACGGATGCCCAGCACCTGCCGGCCGTACGTCTCGGCACAGATCCACATGTCGTGGTGCAGGTGGACGGCGCCCTTGGGAAACCCGGTGGAGCCCGAGGAGTAGAGCCAGAAGGCGGCGTCATCGCGCGACGTCTCGGCCGCCTCCAGGCTGGACGAGGCGGCCGCCACCCGCGCCTCCCACCCGAGGTGCCGGCCGGGGTTGCCGCCGGCCACCAGCACGTGACGCAGGTGCCGGGCCTGACCGAGGATGGGCTCGACCTCGGGCAGCAGCGCCGCGGACACGACCGCGACCTTCGCCCGGCTGTCCTGCAGGAAGTAGAGGTAGTCGGCCGCGCGCATCAGGGTGTTGGTCGGGATGGGGACGGCGCCGATCTTGATGGCGCCCCAGAAGGTGCCGATGAACTCGGGCGCGTCCAGGCAGACCATCAGCACCCGGTCCTCCATCTCGACGCCGAGGTCCCGCAGGGCGTTGCCCGTGCGGTTGGTGAGCTCGAGGACGTCGGCGTACGTCAGCGTCCGGTCCTCGCAGTGGAAGGCGGGCGCCCGGCCGCGGCCCTCGGCGACGTTGCGGTCCACGAACCAGGTGGCGACGTTGAACTGCGCGGGCAGATGATCGGACGCCTTCATGAGCGCTCCTCGGGGGCCGATGCCAGGCGTGCCTGGCACCGGCGTTGCTTGAGAAGCCTTGCCGTCACCATGGGCACCATCCTCGCGGCGCCTCGGCCTCGGCGCCGGCGCCGGCCGCGTGAGGGCGGGCGACCGGCGCCGAGGCCGAGGCATGGCGCCTGGGGGTCGAGCGGCTCTACCTCTACACCTTCGACAAGCCCGGCAGGTTCGTCGGCCTGGTGATCGTCGGTGAGAAAAAAGAGTACGTTTCGCGCTTTCCCTTCTCAGTGGGGGAACTGAACATATTTTCCCGTTACTTTATGTCGATCTATATGGTCCCTGTCGTGGCCGTTCTTGCTGTGGCGGCGCTGTTCTTTTTCAAACGCGACCGTCGCAAATCTGAGGCGGTCACGGCTTCATAGGCAGCGGGCGCCAGAGAACGCTTCACCGAAACAACCTGGCAGATCGGTCACGCTCATAATTCAGGTGAGGACCCCGATGATGGCTGGACGGTTTTCTTGTGTCTTGACCTGCGTTGTCGCGCTCATGCTCGGGATTCCGCTCTCCGCAAAGGCCCAGCACGGGCACGAGTTGGCCACCGATACCTGTGTCTTGTATATCGGGCCATACAAGATGTACTTCAACAGTTACCTGCCCGAGATCTACTACGACAGGCAATTCTGCCAGGACCTTCCGACGACCGGTAATGCGGTCCTCGTGCTTGATTACGTTGAGCAGGAACTCCGTTCATTGCCTATCGAGGTTCGGATTATCAAGGATACGGGCTCCGAGCAGAATCTTGAGGCTATTACCCTCGTGCACCTGCCCGCCAAGATCTACCCCACCGGCTCAATCGACGTGAAGTATAATTTTGATAAGCCCGGCAAGTTCGTCGGCTTGGTCTCAATCAGGGAAAAGCAGGAGCATGTCTCGCGATTCCCATTTTCAGTCGGAGAAACAGGGGCAATTTCGCACTTGACCCACTATATGATGATCATCGTCCCGCTCGTGGTGGGTGGCGGGGTCGTGGTGATTTTTTACTTCCTGCGCGATCGCCGCAAATCTCCGGAAGTCAGCGTGTCATAATCAGCTGTCAGCCACATTGCCGGAGGACGCAGGCCAACATCGGGCTGCCGATCG
>JBBIIW010000135.1:0-7450 GCA_037446305.1 Candidatus Rokuibacteriota bacterium | reverse complement strand
CGTGCCGGCGGACCTCGGCCAGGCCGCGGAAGCGCGGCGCCTGGCCCGCGAGGCGACGGCGGCGCTCGGCGGGGCGGTGGACATCCTGGTCAACAACGCCGGCCAGCCGCGCGTGGCACCCTCGGCGGAGCTGCCCGAGCGCGACTATCGCGAGACGCTCGAGCTGAACCTGAACGCCTGCTTCATCCTGTCGCAGGAGATCGGGCGGCAGATGCTGGCGCGGCGGCGGGGCGTCATCATCAACGTCTCGTCCATGAACGGGACCGTCCCCTTCCCGCAGCGGCTGGCCTACTGCGTGTCCAAGGCCGGCCTCAACATGATGACGAAGGTCATGGCCATCGAGTGGGCGGCGTCCGGCGTCCGCGTCAACGCGATCGCCCCCGGCTACGTGGAGACCGAGCTCGTCGCGCGGCTCGGCGCCCGGGGCATCCTGAACCGCGAGGCGCTGGCCCGGCGGACGCCGCTGGGCCGGCTGGGGACCCCGGACGAGATCGGCGCGGTGGCGGTGTTCCTGGCCAGCGACGAGGCCTCCTTCGTGACCGGCGAGGTCCTCACCGCCGACGGCGGCTGGTCCGCCTACGGGTACCTGTAGTCGGCGCTCCGCCCGCCCCCGGGCCGCCGCCTGGCGCCGGCCGGCCGGTGAGCCGGCAGGTCAGAACCGGAGCGAGGCGCCCACGAAGGGGCCGAACAGGGTCAGCTCGGCCATGTCATCGTCGTCGTCCTCGCCGATGCGGACGTCGAAGATCCGGTAGCCGGCGGAGATGGCGAGCAGGGGCAGGGGCGTGAGCCGGAGCCCGGCCTCGGCGTCCACGACGTGTCCGAGGTCGCCCAGCGGCACCCCCGAAGCCTCGGCGAAGAGATGGATCATGGGGTGCGGGGACAGGTCCAGCGCCAGCCCCACCGTCGGCAGGGCCAGCGGGAAGCGCTCCGTCTCGCTCGCGGTCGGGCCCGCCCCCCGCGTCTCGATCGACGCCTCCACCCAGAACCCCTTGACCTCGAACAGGGGGCCGAACCGCAGGAGTCCCGGGATCGTCAGGGGCTGCCAGAGCCAGCCGACCCGGCCGTAGTGCATCTCCACCTCGCTGGCGACCGTCTGGCCGGCGGCGAACGTCTCGCCGCCGAACCGGATGGTCCGCGAGAGCGTCTCGTCGGCCTCGAACCGGAGGCGCGTGTAGGCCAGCCGGAGCCGGCTCACGACGCCGGTGCGGATGGTGAGCCGGCCCTCGGGCGCCTCCTCGCCATCGAGGCCCAGGTCCTCCTCGAGGTCGATGTCCGTCCCGGGCAGCGAGTCGTCGTCGACCTTCATCGAGGCGTCGAGGTCGGGAAGCCAGTAGCGAGCCTCCAGCTCGACCAGCATCTGGGCCGACGCCGGGCTCGCGGCGAGCCCGACCACGACCGCCGCCAGCACGAGCCATTCGAGCCGCATGGGGACCTCCTGCCGGCGCTCCCGGCGCCGCTCTTCCGAGCCTAGCAGCCGGAGCCCCGGCGGCAGGAGTTCCTTGTCACCGGGGCCGGGGACGCCCTAGAATCGTCCCGCGCCGATTGCCGGGCGCCATTGCGTTCTCCAGGGGCGAGGGCGATGTCCATTGTGGCTGTCGGATCGGGCCTGTCCAGCCCGCCCAGCACGGCGGCCGAGCCGGCGCCCACCCCGGCGCTCAAGCGGGCCCTCGATGTCGTGCTGGCCGGGCTCGGCCTCCTGCTCTCGGCGCCCCTGTGGGGCCTCATCGCGCTGCTCATCACGCTCGAGGACGGCGGGCCCGTGCTCTTTCGCCAGCAGCGAGTCGGACGCGGGGGCCGGACCTTCGACAGCCTGAAGTTCCGTTCCATGGTCCCCGATGCGGACCGCCGTTTCGGGCCCCGGCAGGCCGCGGCCCATGATCCCCGCATCACCCGGGTGGGCCGGTGGCTGCGGGCGACGGCCATGGACGAGCTCCCGCAGCTCTGGAACATCCTGCGCGGCGACATGAGCTTCGTGGGCCCGCGCGCGCTGATGCCGGCCGAGATCGAGGTCACCGGCGCCGGGCGCCCGGTGCCGCTGGACAGCATCCCCGGCTACCACGCCCGGCATCGCGTCCGGCCGGGGCTCACGGGGCTGGCCCAGATCTACGCCGACCGGGACATCCCGCGGCGGTGGAAGTTCCGCTACGACCTGCTCTACATCCGGCGGCAGGGCTTCTGGCTCGACGTGCGGCTGATCCTGCTCTCGCTGTGGATCACCTGCCGGGGCCGGTGGGAGGTCCGGGGCTCCAAGCTCTGAGGAGCCGAGAAAGTGCCGGCCCGCGCGCCCTCGCCTCTATAATCCGTCGGCGATGGACCTGGTCGTCGTCGGCGGCGGCCCGGCGGGATTGCTGGTCGCCACCCGGTGCGCCGAGGTCGGTCTGGACGTGCTCGTGCTCGAGGAGCACGCGGTCGTCGGCGAGCCGACCCACTGCACCGGCATCGTCTCGCTGGAGACGGCCGGGCTGGTCAAGATCCCCGATGCCATCGTGCTCAACCGCCTCCGGCGGGCTCGCCTGCGCTCGCCGGCCGGACAGACCTACGACGTGGACTGGGACGGCGATGACCGGGAGACGATCCTGGTCGTCGACCGCGCCGCCCTCGACCGGCAGCTGGCCGCGCAGGCGGCCGAGGCCGGCGTCGCCATCCGCACCGGCGCCCGGGCCCACGGTGTGGCGGTCGGCGCCCGGGGCGTGGAGATCGCGGTCGACGACGAGGTCATCCGGGCGCGGGCCTGCGTGCTCGCCTGTGGCGTCTCCTACCGCCTCCATCGGCAGCTGGGCCTGGGGTTGCCCCGGGCCCTCCTGCACACGGCCCAGGTCGAGGCGCCGGCCCGGGCGGAGGGGCCGGTGGAGATCCACTTCGGCCGCGCGGTGGCGCCGGCGGGCTTCGCCTGGCTGGTGCCGGTGCAGCGGGGCGAGCAGCGACGGGTCAAGGTGGGGCTGCTGGCCGACCGCAACGCGCTGGCGGCCATGCGAGCCTTCCTGGACCGGGCCGAGGTGCAGCGCCGGGTCGAGCCGCCGGAGGCGCGCGCCGTCACCCGGCTACTCCCGCTGGGCGCCATCGAGCGCACGTACGGGGAGCGGCTGCTGGTGGTCGGCGACGCGGGCGGCTTCACCAAGCCGACCACCGGTGGCGGGATCTTCTACGGGCTGCTGACCGGCGCGCTGGCAGCCGAGACGCTCGTGGAGGCCTTTCAGCGCGGGCGCCTGGACGCCGGGTTCCTGTCGGGATACGAGCGCCGCTGGCAGACACGGCTGGGGCCCGAGCTGCGCGTGGCGACCTGGCTGCGCCAGCTGGTCACCCGGTTCAGCGACGCCGAGATCGAGATCGTCCTCCGCCTGCTGCTCCGCGAGGAGATCCAGGCCCTGGTCCAGCGGACGGCGCGCTTCAACTGGCACGCCGAGGTCATTGTGGCGCTCGTCCGCCAGCGCGGTCTGGCCCGCCTGCTGTTCCAGGCCTTGCTGCGCTGAGCCCGGTCGCCCGGCCGGCTCTGGCACGCGCCTTGCGGCGGTCCGGGCGTGATGCGAGAGCAGCCGACGGAGCAAGCGAGCCTTGAGGCGGCCGGTCGCCGCCGGCCGTGTGCACCGGCGTGACCATCCCTGGGTATCGTCCCGTCCGGTGCCGGGTCGTGGCCGCCCTGGTCGTCGGCCTCGCCGTGGCCGGGTGCGCCTCCACCCGGGTCGGACAGCTCGGGCGGCTGGAGGGGGATCGGGCGCTGGTCACCCTGATCGTGAGCAGGGACCGGGACGTCGTGCACCAGGCCTGCCGGCGTCCACGGGCGGCCGGCTCGGTCCTCGGCTGCCAGATGTCGGAGTCGCTGCCGCTGGCGGCGGGAGAGGTGGTCCGGAGCGTGAAGACGGTGACGATCGTGCGCTACGCGGACATGCTGCCGTCGGAGCTGGCCTTCGACATCGACCTGCACGAGCTGTGTCACGCCATCGCCTCGGTGCAGGAGATCCCCGATCCCTGCCACGCCGACGGCGGCGTCGTCACCCCCGCCGCGGCCTCACGGTAGCGACCGGAGCGCGATCGAGGGGCGCCACGGGTGTCCCGGGGCGCCCCGAGCGTGGGGGGTGTGGGGGGCCATGTCGGGGCCCCCCGGTTCCGGGAGCGCGATCGAGGGGCGCCACGGGTATCCCGGGGCGCCCCGAGCGTGGGGGGGTGTGGGGGGCCATGTCGGGGCCCCCACGTTCCTAGATCTCCGGGCGCTTGCCGTGGACGGCCCGGACCTCGGTCTTGATGCCGCCGCGCACGTTGAAGTCGCCCACCACCTCCGCCCAGCGGGGCCGGGCGGCGCTCACGATGTCGTTGAGGATGCGGTTGGTGACGTCCTCGTGGAAGGCGCCCTCCTGCCGGTACGACCACAAATAGAGCTTCAGCGACTTCAGCTCGATCAGGTGCTGGTCCGGCACGTAGCGCAGCCGGATGGTGGCGAAGTCGGGCTGGCCCGTGATCGGGCAGAGGCAGGTGAACTCGGGTGCCGTCATCGTCACCTCGTAGTCGCGGTCCGGGTGCGGGTTCGGCACCACCTCGAGCGCGCGGGACGGGCGCGTCGGCATGGCTCGATTATAGCCCTCAGCGGCTGGTCAGCCCGATGCCGGCCGCCACCGCGATGCTGGCGATCAGCAGCTCGACGGTCAGGCGATCGCCGGTGAGGAGCGCGGCGGTCACCACGCCGAAGAGCGGCTGGGTCAGGAAGAACGGGCTCAGCGCGCTGGGCCGGTGACGCTTCAGGAGCCACAGGTTGACGATGAAGTTGAACCCGGCCACCACGAGGCCCTGGAAGGCCAGGGAGGCGGCCAGGGACGTGGTCCACCGGATGGCCGCCGGCTCGGCGGCCAGCGACAGCAGCAGGAACATCACCCCGCCGATCGTCGTCTGGGCCAGCAGCAGCTTCACCGGATCGAGGGTCTGGACGGCGCGCGCCATGTACACCGTCCGCTCGGCCAGCATGAGCGCGCTCACGAACATGATCCCGTCGCCGAGCAGGGTCGGACCGCCCGCCGCCGCCTGCCCCCCGAACAGCACCACGATGCCGGCGTAGGCGATCAGGACGCCGGCCAGACGCCGCAGCGTGAGCCGGTCGCCGGGCACCAGGAAGTGCGCCAGCACCACGGTGTGCACGGCGTAGAGGTTCAGGATGATGGCCACGTGGGCGGCCGTGGTCATCGTGGTGGCCACGTTCATGGAGCCGACCTGCACGGTGAGCAGCAGGCCCAGGATGAGCAGGGGGCGCCACTCCTCGCGCGCGATGCGAAAGCCGGCCAGGCGCCCCGTCGCCCACGCCCACGCCACGATGGCGACGCCGGCCACCAGGAAGCGCAGCGCGGCCAGGCGGAGGGGCGGGGCGTCCTCGAGGCCGATCTTCAGCGCCACCGGGTTGGCGCCCCAGAACAGCGAGATGAGCAGGGCGAGCCCGGCACCTCGCAGGTCGATGGGGCGGTACGGCGGGGCGAGGGCGGACCCGGCGGACATCGGTCGCGGCCCACTCTAGCACGCGGCATAATGCGCCGTATGAAGATCGGTCTCCTCGGCCTGCCCCGGAGCGGCAAGACCACGCTGTTCAACCTGCTGACCGGCGCGCAGGCAGCCACCGCGCGCTACGAGGCCGGGCGCACCGGTCTCAACACGGGCGTGGCCCGCGTCCCCGACGCCCGCGTGGACGCGCTGGCGGCGCTCTTCAGGCCCCGCAAGACGACCTACGCCACCTTCGAGGTGGTGGACCTGGCCGGCATCGCCCGCGGCGAGCGGGCCGGCCTGGAGGCGAGGGAGTTCCGGAACGCCGACGCCTTGCTGCACGTCGTGCGGGCGTTCCCCGACCCCGCGCTCGACCCGCCGGACCCCGCCCGGGACATCCACGACCTCGAGCTGGAGGTGATCCTGGCCGACCTGGAGGTGGTCGAGCGGCGGCTGGAGCGGCTGGAGGTCTCGCTCCGCCGGCGCCGGACCGAGGCCGAGGCGCGCGAGCAGGCCCTGCTCGTCCGGCTCAAGGCCGCCCTGGAAGGCGAGACGCCGCTCCGGGCGGTCGCGCTCGACCCCGACGAGGCGAGGACGGCCCGGGGCTTCACCTTCCTGAGCCAGAAGCCGATCCTCCACTGCATCAACCTGGACGAGAAGGCGGTCGGCGAGGGCCCCGGGGTCGTCGAGACCTACGGGCTGCACGCGCTGGCGGCCCGGCCGCAGACCCGGGTGGGCTGGGTGTCGGCCGTGATCGAGGCCGAGGTGGCGCAGCTGACCGGCGAGGCGCAGCAGGCGTTCCTGGCCGACCTGGGACTGCCGGAGCCCGCCATCCACCGCGTGCTGAGCGACTGCTACGCGCTGCTGGGCCTGATCTCGTTCTTCACCGTGGGCGAGGACGAGGTCCGCGCCTGGTCCGTCCCGCGGGGCACCCGGGCGCAGGACGCCGCCGGGGTCGTCCACTCGGACATGGCGCGCGGCTTCATCCGGGCCGAGGTCGTGAGCCACGAGGAGCTGATCGCCGCCGGCGGCTCGTTCGCCGAGCTGCGGGCGCGCGGCCAGCTGCGCCTGGAAGGCAAGGACTACCTGGTCCAGGACGGCGACGTCTGCCATTTCCGGTTCAGCATCAGCAAGCCGGCGTGAGGGGGTAGGGGCGGGCCGCCCGCGGGGCGGCGTCCCGTCACCGCCGGCACGGGCCGGCTGCCAGGCTGGCAACGCGCTCCCCGATCCGGCACGGTCCGGTCGGCGGCGCCGCCACTTGCGCGGCGGCCCGGCGTGGTATCCCCGTTGCTCCCCCCACGCGCCGGAATGGCCGCCTCCGCCGATCCCCTGTTCGTTCCCCTGTGCGAGCCGGAGACCCTCATCCGCTGTCTCGTCGCCAACCGGCTGGTGGCCTCCGAGGCCCTCCGTCCGGCGGCCGAGCGGTCGGCCCGGACGGGCGAGCCGCTCGTCGAGGCGCTGCTCCAGCTGCGGTCCGTGTCGCTGGAGGACCTGCTGCAGGCGATCGCGCTCGAGAACAACCTGCCGTACCTCTTCGCGGAGGAGTTCCCGACCCTGGCGCCCGCGCTGCCCCAGCTGTCGTCGAAGTACCTGCGCCGGTACCTGGCCTGCCCGATCAGCGTGGAGGGCCGGGTGCTCACCGTGGCCACCGCCGACCCCCTGAACCCGATGCTCGTGGACGACCTCCGGCAGCTGACGGGGCTGGAGGTGCGGGTGGTCGTGAGCACGCCCCGCGCCATCCTGGAGGCCATCGACCGGCTCTACGACGGGTCCGGGACCGGACTGAGCCGGCTCGTGGAAGGTCTCGAGGACGAGCGGGGCGAGGAGCCCGACGAGGATCTGGACCACGTGCGCGACATGGCGCTGGAGGCGCCGGTGGTGCGGCTGGTCAACCTGCTCATCGAGAACGCCATCGCGGCCGGGGCCTCGGACATCCACATCGAGCCGTTCGAGGACACGCTGCGGGTGCGCTACCGCATCGACGGCATCCTGT
>JBBIIW010000134.1:0-7465 GCA_037446305.1 Candidatus Rokuibacteriota bacterium | reverse complement strand
CCGGTGCGGCGCGCGCTGGCCGAGCGCTTCGGCGCCGAGGTCGCCGCGCCCGAGGCGGCGCTTCCAGCGGCCGAGCGCTTCTCGCGCGGCCGCGGGGTGGACGGGGTGCTCATCGCCGCCGCCACGCCGAGCAGCGAGCCGATCCACCAGGCGGCCGAGATGTGCCGCACACGGGGCCGGATCGTGCTCGTGGGCGTGACCGGGCTCGAGCTGCGCCGCAGCGACTTCTACGAGAAGGAGCTCACCTTCCAGGTCTCCTGCTCCTACGGCCCTGGGCGCTACGATCCGCTCTACGAGGCCAAGGGCCAGGACTATCCCTTCGGCTTCGTGCGCTGGACGGCGCAGCGGAACATGGAGGCCGTGCTCGACATGCTGGGGGACGGCCGGCTCGACGTCGCGCCGCTCGTGAGCCACCGCGCCCCCGTCGAGGAAGCGCCGCGGGCCTACGAAGTGGTGCTCGGGGCCGAGCCTTCGCTGGGCATCCTGCTGGAGTACGCGCCGGAAGCGAAGCCTGAGCGGGTGGAAGCGCGTACAGTGGCGGTCGCGCCGCGACCGGCCGCCGTGGCGGGCTTGCCGGGGGTCAGCGTGCTCGGCGCGGGCAGCTATGCCACGGTCGCGCTCCTGCCCGGGCTGCGCGCGGCGCGAGCGCGGTTGCGCTGCGTGGTCTCGAGCACCGGGGCCACGGGCCTGCATACGGCGCGGCGCTTCGGCTTCGAGGAAACGAGCACGGACGCCGAGCGCGTGTTCGCCGATCCCGACACGGAAGCCGTGGTGATCGCCACCCGGCACGACAGCCACGCCGGCTACATCCTCCGCGCGCTCGAGGCGGGCAAGCACGTGTTCTGCGAGAAGCCCTTGTGCCTGACGTCCGACGAGCTCGAGCGCATCGAGGTCCTCTACCGCCACCTGGCCCATGAGGGCCGTGCCCCGGTGCTCATGGTGGGCTTCAACCGCCGCTTCGCGCGGCTGGTGCGCGCGATGCGCGAGCGGCTGGCCGCCGTGCCTGGGCCCCGGGCGATCGTGATGACGGTGAACGCGGGGGCCGTGCCGGCGGATCACTGGACGCAGGATCCCGAGGTCGGGGGCGGGCGGATCCTGGGCGAGGGGTGCCACTTCGTGGATCTGGCGCGCTTCCTCGTCGGTGCGCCGATCGAGCGCTGGGCGCGCTGGTCGCTGCCCGCGCCCCCGAGCGATTCGGCCACGCTGCAACTGGCCTTCGCCGACGGTTCGACGGCGGCGATCCACTACCTGGCCAACGGCAGCCGGGCTTTTCCCAAGGAGCGCGTGGAGGTTTTCGCCGCAGGGCGGGTGCTGCGGCTCGACAACTTCCGGGTGCTCCGCGCCTACGGCTGGCCTGGCTTCCGCGGCCGGCGCCTGTGGCGGCAGGACAAAGGGCAGCGCGCCTGCGTCGAGGCCTTCGTGGCGGCTGTCCGGGCAGGAGGACCGCTCCCGATACCGCCCGACGAGCTCTTCGAGGTGACGCGCGTCACGCTGGAACTTGCCCGGCAGCCGCGGGGGGCCTGGACCTGAGCCTCATGCACGTCCTGCACGTCGTTGGCGCCAGGCCGAACTTCATGAAGCTCGCGCCGGTGGTCCGGGCGCTGGCTGGCCGGTCGTCGGTACGCCAGACCATCGTGCACAGCGGTCAGCACTACGACGCCGAGATGTCCGCGGTGTTCTTCGAGGACCTCGAGCTCCCGCGGCCCGACGTCAACCTGGAGGTCGGTTCCGGCAGTCATGCCGAGCAGACCGCGGCGGTGATGCTTCGACTGGAGCCGGTGCTCCGCGACGGTCGCCCCGACATCGTCCTGGTTTACGGCGACGTCAACTCGACACTGGCCGGAGCGCTCGTCGCTGCGAAGCTGCAGATTCCGGTGGGCCATGTCGAGGCCGGCCTCCGGTCGTTCGACCGCACGATGCCGGAGGAACTGAACCGGCGCTTGACGGACGATGCGGCGGACCTGCTTTTCACCCCCTCGCGCGATGCTGACGAGAACCTGGCCCGGGAAGGGATTCCGGCGTCGCGCGTGTACTTCGTGGGTAACGTCATGATCGACACCCTCGTCCGGCTGTTGCCTAGAGCCGAACCGCCGGCGGAGGTCGACGGTCTCGAGCGGTACGCGTTCGTCACGCTCCACCGCCCGTCGAACGTGGACGACCCGGCGACACTGCAGCGCGTGCTGGACGCCCTGGACGAGGTGGGCCGGGAGTTGCCGGTGCTGTTCGCCGTCCACCCGCGGACGCGCCGGCGGCTGGAAGCGATCGGGGACAGGAACAGGGACAACGGCATGCGGCTCTTTCCGCCGCTGCCGTACCGGCAGTGTCTGGCGCTGCAGCGCGCGGCGGCGGTCGTCATCACCGATTCGGGCGGGATGCAGGAGGAAACAACGTTCCTGGGCGTGCCGTGCCTGACTCTGCGCGACAACACGGAGCGCCCCATCACGGTCACCGAGGGGACGAACATCGTCGTCGGCCGGCGGCCAGAGCGGCTGCCCGAGGCGGTGCGCGCCGTTCTCCAGGCGCCGCCGAGACCGGCGCGCGTACCCGAGCTGTGGGACGGCCACGCGGGCGAACGGATCGCCGACGCTCTGGAGGCCTGGTGGTCTTCGATCGCCTAAATTACTACCGCCGCGTGGCGTCGGTGTACCTGCTGCGGCGCCCCAGCCAGCTCACGTTCTGGCACGAGGCGCCGGAGGTCAATGAGTCTGCCAGGCCTGGCGAGCTGGGCGAGTACTGGATGACCTTCCGCAGCAAGGCCGACTATCCGGGCCCGTACGACACGGCAGGCATTCCCCTGCTGAACTACCGGGGCACCATCGGCCTCCAGTACAACCCCATCGCTGTCGCCCAGTACGGTCTCGGGAACATCAACCTCTTCCTCCGGAACGGTGAGCAGGCGCGACTGGCGCGCAGCCTGAGGGCTGCCGACTGGCTGACCGCCAACCTGGAGACCAACCGGCATGGAGTCCCCGTGTGGCATCACCACTTCGACTGGGACTATCGCACACGCCTGCGCGCGCCCTGGCACTCGGCCCTGGCCCAGGGGCAGGGGATCTCGCTTCTGGTCCGGGCGTTCCAGACAACCAGGCGACCGCAGTACGCCGAGGCGGCGGCTCTTGCGTTCCAGGCGTTCCTGCGCGGTGTGAACGAGGGGGGCGTCAGCGTCTGCAACGGCGCCGGCGACGTCTGGTTCGAGGAGTATGTCGTCGACCCGCCCGGCCACATCCTGAACGGCTTTTTGTGGGCCCTGTGGGGCGTCTACGACTACGCGCTGCTCACCGGGGATGGTAAAGCCCGTGACTTGCTGGACGCGGCCACCCAGACAGTGCGCGGTAATCTCCACCGGTACGATGTGGGCTACTGGTCCCTCTACGAACTGAGCCCGACGCGTCTTCCGATGCTGGCCAGCCCCTTTTACCATTGGTTGCACGTGGTACAGCTCGAGGTCATGCATCGCCTGACGGGCGACGCCACGTTTCTCGAATTCGCGCGGCGCTGGGACGCATATGCCCGGGATCCCGGGCGGCGCCGCCGGGCGCTCGTCGGGAAAGCGATCTTCAAGCTCCTGTACTACTGACCCGTGCATATCCTGTACGTCAGCCAGTACTTTCCGCCGGAGATGGGCGCCCCGGCGGCTCGGGTGCATGAGCTGTCGCGCCACTGGGTACGGGCCGGTCACCGTGTCACGGTACTCACCGGCTTTCCCAACCACCCCACGGGCATCGTGCCCCCGGCGTATCGCCATCGGCTTCGGCGGCTGACGCTGCGCGAGAGGGTCGAGGGCATCGACGTGGTGCGCACCTGGCTGTACCCGGCCCCGAACCGCCGCCCGTGGGAGCGGATCCTCAACTACACGTCGTTCTTCGCCTCGGCCGCCGTGCGGGGGATCACGCTGTCCCGGCCCGATCTGGTCATCGCCACCTCGCCCCAGCTCCTGGTAGGCCTGGCCGGCTGGTGGGTCGCCCGCGCGAAACGCTGCCCGTTCGTGTTCGAGGTCAGGGATCTCTGGCCGGAGTCGCTGCCGGCGTCCGGTGTCGGTGACGACGGATCGCCGTTGATCCGAGTCCTGGGCCGGCTGGCGGCGTTCCTCTACCGGCAGGCGGCCCAGATCGTGGTGGTGACGGAGGCCTTCAAGACCGAGCTGGTCGCGCGGTGGGCCGTGCCGGAGGGCCGGATCGCCGTGGTCGAGAACGGCGTGGAGACGGAACAATTCGCGCCGGGGCGGGACCGAGACGCCGTGCGGCGGCGCCTCGGACTCGACGGGCATTTCGTGGCGGCGTACATCGGGACGCTGGGCTATGCGCACGGGCTCGAGACGGTCCTGCGCGCCGCGGAGCGCCTCCGGCAGTGTGAGGACCCCCGGGTCCTGTTTCTCCTCGTCGGCGAGGGGGCGGACACGGCGCGACTCCAGGCGCTGGCCAGGCAAGCGCAGCTCGACAATGTTCGCTTCATGGATCACCAGCCGCGCGAAGTGGTCCCGGCGCTGATCAATGCCGCCGACGTCTGCCTCGTACTTCTCCGCCGCGCCCCGGTGTTCAGCACGGTGCTCCCGTCCAAGCTGCTGGAATTCATGGCCTGCGGGCGGCCGGTGGTCCTGGGGGTGGATGGCTACGCCCGCACGTTGCTCGGGCGTGCGGAGGCCGGAGTCTTCGTCGAGCCGGAGAACGCCGAAGCGCTGGGGGCGACGGTCGTGCAGCTCGCCCGGGATCCCGAGCGCTGCGAACGCCTGGGCGAGAACGGCCGGCGGTTCGTGGTGAAGTACTTCTCGCGGGCGGCGACGGCGCAGCGCTATTTGCAGATCCTCGAACAGCTGGCGTTGAGTCGCGCCGGCGCCAGCACTGCGCTGGCGCAATCGCCGGGGCAGGGCCGGGCCGCGGCTCCCGAGGTCCAGGACGCGAGACTTCGCAGCCCCGGGCCCGGCGTCCAGGGGCACGGCACCTGTGCGCGAAGAGAGTGAAGACCGGCTACGGGATCCTGGCGGCGGGCCGGCCCTACGTGGCCGCCGTGGACGAGGCCTGCGAGGCGGCGGTGATCGCCCGGGACCAGCAGTGCGGGCTGGTCGTCCCCCCGGGCAAGTCCGGGGAGCTGGCGGACGCCCTCCTGCGGCTGCACGGCGACCGGCCCCTGGCCCGGCGGATGGGGGCCAGCGCCCGGCACGCTGCGCTGGCCTTTGACCGCCCCGTGCAGGTACAAAAATACTATGAGCTCTTCGGGGAATTGACGGCCCGCCGGTGAACGTGCTCTTTGTGTGCACGGAGAACCTCGTCCGGAGCCCCCTGGCGGTCTCGCTCTTCCAGGAGCTGCAGGGGGCCGGCGGGCGCCACGTGGCCCGGTCGGCCGGCACGGCGTCGCACGCCCCCCAGCGGCTGACCACCCGGGCGCTGGCCTGGGCCGACCTGGTGGCCGTCATGGAGCCGGGGCACCGGGAGGTCATCCGGGCGCGGTGGCCGCGCCACGCCCGCAAGGTGGTCGTGCTCGACGTGGACGAGCGGCTGGCCGCCTCGCCGGGCGGGCTGCGCGAGGCGCTCGAGCCGAAGCTGCAGGCGCTCTTGAAGCAGTGCGAGAAGGCGCCCGATTGACAGGAGGGCAGCGGTGATTCGCTCTGCCGTGATTCGCGCTCTGTGGGTATCCGCGGTGCTCCTGGCCGGCTGCGGAACGGCCACCGACCTCAAGCCCGTCGAGCGGCCCGACCAGCGCCTGCAGTTCCGGGGGTTCTCCGTCCTGCCGCCCCAGGGCCGCGGCTGGGCCACCACCGCGGACGCGCCGCAGGACGAGGTGTGGCAGACGGTGGTTGCCTTCGTCAGGGAGGCGCCCGGCCAGCAGCCCGGCGGGGCCATCTGGGCCAGCGTCGCCGTGGCCAACCTGGACGGGGCCTTCCAGTCGCCCGAGCAGCTGATGCGCTCGATCATCGGCAAGCGCCAGGCCGAGCTGCAGGGCGGCCGTTTCCGGCTCCTGCAGTTCCGCTCGAGCCCGGGCCCCGGCGCCGGCTGCCAGCGCTACGACGCCGAGGTGGAGGACCGCGGGGTGCCGGAGTTCTCCAACACCGTCTTCGTCCTCAGCCTGCACCACGCCATCTGCCTGCACCCGCAGGCCCCCACCCTGGCCGTCAACCTCTCCTACAGCGAGCGGCGCCCCCAGAGCCAGGCGCCCTCGCCGCTGGGCCCCGAGGGCGAGCCCTTCCTGGGCAGCCTGCAGTTCGCGCAGCTCGGGCGGCCGGCCGTGGTGGCCAGCGTGGCCGTCCGCGACCCCCAGGGCATCGCGGCCGACGGGCGCGCGGTGTGGGTGGCGGAGTTCAACGGCAACACCGTGGCCCGCATCGACCCTCAGCGCAACGTGGTGGTCAAGCGCTACAACGTCGGCGTGCGGCCCGTGGGCCTGGCGGTGGGCGAGGGGGCCGTGTGGGTGGCCGCCAACGGCTCGGACGAGGTGTGGACGATCGACCTGGCGGCCGACGAGGTGCGCGGGCCGCCCATCCGCGTCCCGCGCGGGCCCGTGGACGTGGCGGTGGGCTTCGGCAGCGTGTGGGTGACCAGCTCGGCGAGCGGCACCGTGACCCGGATCGATCCGCGCACCCGGCAGATCGTCGCCACCATCCCCGTCGCCGCCGAGCCGATCGGGCTGGCGGTGGGGCGCACGGGCGTGTGGGTGGCGGGCTTCAAGGACAGCCTGCTCTGGCGCATCGACCCCCGCACCAACCAGGTGGCCGGCCTGCCCATGCCGGTGGGCCAGGGCCCGAGCGCGGTGACGGCCAGCCCCCACGGCGTCTGGATCGCCAGCCAGTCGGCCAGCGTCACGCGGGTGCAGGAGGGCGGCGTCGGCCTCGACACCATCGCCATCGGCCGCAGCGCGGCCGGGGTGACGGCGGTCGGCAACGAGGTCTGGGTGACCGACTACCTGGGCGGCCTCGTCTGGCGCGTGAACGCCACCACGGGCGAGGTCCTGCAGCCGCCCATCCCGGTGGGCAAGCAGCCGCTGCGGGCCGCCGTGGGCGACGGCGCCGTCTGGGTCACCAACGTCGGCAGCGGCACCGTGGCCCGCATCGGCGGGTTCTGACGCGACCCTGTCCCTCGCGTGGTCTCACTGGCGGGGGTTGAACGAGGAGGTCGGTGCCCCGGACGCTGGCTGACCGGCTGCCCTACAGGACCTGGTACGGGCGCCTGGCCCAGCTTCCCCTCCGCCTCGTCCCTCGTTCGGCGGTTGTGCCGGTCCTCGCCGGCCCTCTTCGCGGAGCGCGGTGGATCGTCGGCTCCTCGACCCATGGCTGCTGGCTCGGATCGTACGAGCTGGAGCGCCAGCGGGACTTCGTCCGCCTCGTTCGCCCCGGTGATGTCGTTTACGACCTGGGGGCGAATGTCGGGTTTCACACGCTGATCGCCGCCCGGCTCGTCGGGCCGGGCGGCCTCGTCGTGGCGATCGAACCCCTGCCGCGGAACCTCGAGTTCTTGCGCAGGCATCTCGCGCTCAA
>JBBIIW010000133.1:0-7480 GCA_037446305.1 Candidatus Rokuibacteriota bacterium | reverse complement strand
CGGCCCAAGCAGTTCCGCTTGGGCCGGGCGGCCGCCGCCAGGACGGCCGCCGCCAGCTCCTCGGCGCCCGCCCCTCCCCGGGCCCACACGTCGCTGCGGTACGCGCCCTCGGCCCCGGCCGCCACCGCCCGCTCCCGGATCAGCGCGATCTCCCGCTCGGTGTCGCCGGGGAAGACGTTGATCGCGACCACGCACGGCACCCCGAAGACCCGGACGTTCTCGATCTGCTTCTCGAGGTTCGGCAGGCCCGCTCGGACGGCGTCCAGGTCCTCGCGGGTCAGCCCGGGATCGAGCGGCTTGCCGGCCACCACGCGGAAGCGGCCGCTGTGCATCTTGAGCGCGCGCACGGTGCACACCAGCACCGCCGCGTCGGGCACCAGCCCCGAGTAGCGGCACTTGATGTTGACGAACTTCTCCAGGCCCATGTCGGCCCCGAACCCGCTCTCGGTGACGACGGAGTCGGCGACCTTGAGGCCGATCATGTCGGCCAGGATGGAGCTGTTGCCGTGGGCGATGTTGGCGAAGGGCCCGGCGTGCACGAAGACGGGCGTGTGCTCGGTGCTCTGCAGCAGGGTGGGCTTGATGGCGTCCCGGAGGAGCACGGCCATGGCCCCGGCCGCCTTCAGGTCCTCGGCGGTCACCGGGCGCCCCCCGGCGTCCAGGCCGATCACGATCCGCCCGAGGCGCTGCCGCAGGTCGGCCAGGCCGGTGGTGAGGCCGAGGATGGCCATGCACTCCGAGGCCACCGCGATGTCGAAGCCGGTCTCGCGCGGCAGGCCGTTCTCCCGGCCCCCCAGCCCGACCACGACCTTCCGGAGCGCCCGGTCGCTGATGTCCACCACCCGGGGCCAGGTGACGGCGAGGGGGTCGATCCGCAGCGGGTTGCCGTGCGTGATCGAGTTGTCGATCATCGCGGCCAGGAGATTGTGGGCCAGCGCGATGGCGTGGACGTCGCCGGTCAGGTGGAGGTTGACGTCCTCCATCGGGAGGACCTGGGCGTAGCCGCCGCCGGCGCCGCCGCCCTTGATGCCGAACACCGGCCCCAGCGAGGGCTGCCGGATGGCCGCGATGGCCCGGCAGCCGATCCGGTTGAGGGCCATGGCCAGCCCGATGGTGGTCGTCGTCTTGCCCTCCCCGAGCGGGGTGGGCGTGATCGCGGTGACGTCGATGTAGCGGCCGTTGGGCCGGCCGGCCAGCCGCTTGAGGACCTCGAGACCCACCTTCGCCTTGTACTTGCCGTGCAGCTCCAGCTCGTCCTCCTCGAGGCCGAGCGCGGCGGCGACGTCGGTGATGGGTTTCAGCTTCGCGCGCTGCGCGATCTCGAGGCCCGAGCTCATTCGGTTCTCCTCCCTGGTCGGTGTGGTGGCGCCCTCCCCGGCGCGCCGCTGCCGCGGGCGGTGCCCCGGCGCCGCCCTGGCGCCCGCCGCGCCACCGGGCCGGGGTCGCCCCGTCAGCCGGCGGGCGCGCCGGTCGGGGTGGGCGCGCCCCGCCCCCCGCGGCCGAGGGGCTCCACCCGCACCGCGCACACCTTGTACTCGGGGATGCCGGACGAGGGATCGAAGGCGGAATTGGTGAGGAAGTTCGCGGCCGAGTCGGCCAGCTTGACGAAGGGCACGAAGAGGGCGCCCGGCCGCACCGCCTCCGTCACGCGGGCGTGGCCGGTCAGCTCCCCGCGCCGGGAGGCGACGCGGATCGGGTCGCCGTCTTCGATGCCCTGCCGGCGCGCATCCGCGGGGTGCATGGCCACCTCCAGCCGCGGCGCCAGCTCGAGCAGCCCCTGCACCCGCCGGGTGATGGTGCCGCCGTGCCAGTGGTAGAGCAGCCGGCCGGTGTTCAGGATGAGGGGGTACTCCGCGTCCGGCAGCTCGGCCGCTTCCACGACCTGCAGGGCGGGGATGAACTTGCCCTTGCCCCGGGGGAAGGCGTCGGCGTAGAGGAACCGCGTGCCGGGGTGGTCCGGCGCCGGGCACGGCCACTGCAGCCCGCCCTCGGCGTCCAGGCGGGCATGGGACAGCCCGCCCAGGAACGGGACGAGGCGCGCCATCTCGTCGAAGATCCCGGCGGCGTCCCGGTAGGCGAACTGGCCGGCGAGGTCGAGGCCCAGCCGGCGCGCGACCCGCCGGGCCAGCTCGGCCGTGATCCGCCAGTCCGGCCGGGCCTCTCCCGGCGGCGTCAGGGCCGCCCGCACGCGCTGCACGCGGCGCTCCGAGTTCGTGAACGTGCCCTCCTTCTCGGCGAACGCGGCGGCGGGCAGGAAGACGTGGGCCAGCTCGGCCGTCTCGTGCAGGAACAGGTCCTGCACGACCAGGCAGTCGAGCTGCGCCAGGGCCTTGGCGGCGTGGTGGAGGTCGGGCTCGGACAGCAGCGGGTTCTCCCCCACCACGTACATGGCCCGGATGTCGCCCGTGAGGCAGGCCTCCACCATCTCCGTCACCACCAGGCCGCGCTCGGCCGGCGGCCGCACCGACCACGCCCGCGCGAACCGGTCCAGTGTCTGGGCGTCGTAGGGCTGGTATCCGGGCAGGTTCGTGGGGATGCAGCCGGCGTCGCCGCAGCCCTGCACGTTGTTCTGCCCGCGCAGCGGCGAGATGCCGGCGCCGGGGAAGCCCAGCTGGCCGGTGAGCAGCGAGAGGTTCAGCAGGGCGTGGGCGTTGTGGGTGCCGTTGACGTGCTGGGTGATGCCCATGCCCCAGACCAGGCAGGACCCGGAGAAGGGCGGGCGCGCGTACCAGCGGGCGGCCCGGGCGATGGCCGCGGCCGGCACGCCCGTGATCGCCGCCGCCCGCTCGAGGCTGACGTCGGCCAGCGAGGCCCGCCAGGCCTCGAACCCCTCGGTGCGGCTCCGGATGAACTCCAGGTTGGCCAGCCCCTCGTCCAGGATCACCCGGGCCATGGCGTTGAAGAGCGTCACGTCGGTGCCCGGCCGCTGCTGGATCCACAGATCGGCCTGGTCGCAGAGCTCGATCCGCTTGGGGTTGACGACGATGATGCGTGCCCCCCGGCGCATGGCCCGCCGGAAGCGGATGGCGATGACGGGGTGGTTGGCGGAGGCGTCGGCCCCGACGACCATCAGGCAGCCCGCCTCCTCGTAGTCCGCGTAGGAGTTCGAGGTGGCGCCGGAGCCCATGGCGGCCAGCATGGCCTCCACGGAGGGCGAGTGGCAGAGCCGGGTGCAGTGGTCGACGTTGTTGGTGCCCATCACGACCCGGCAGAACTTCTGGACGACGTACCCGTCCTCGTTCGTGGCCTTGGCGCTGGCCAGGGCGCCGAACCGTCCGCGGTGGCGGGCCAGGCCCTCGGCCGCCGTCTCCAGCGCCTCGTCCCACGACACCTCTCGCCAGCCGCCGCCGTGCCGGACCAGCGGGCGGAGCACCCGGTCCCGGGCGTGCACGAAGCCGGTGCCGAAGCGCCCCTTCACGCACAGGGTCCCCAGGCTCGACGGATTGCCGGGGACGTCGTCGGCCATGAGCGCCAGGCGCTGGTCCTCGCGCACGCCGAGCACGATCCCGCAGCCCACGCCGCAGTAGGGGCACGTGGTCTCCACCCGGCGCACGATGCGGGCCGGCGCCTCCTTCGGCCGCAGCGCGCCGGTGGGACAGGCGGCCACGCACTGGCCGCAGGAGGTGCACACCGACGAGGCCAGGCGGTCGTCGCCGAACACGCCCACCTTCATCCGGTGGCCGCGGCCCAGCATGGCGATGGCCCCGATCTGCTGGACGTCGTCGCAGGCCACCGTGCAGCGGCCGCAGAGGATGCACGCCTCGCGGTCCAGCACGAAGAAGGACTTGGAGTCGTCGACCGGGAAGCGGTGGAGCGGCGCCCAGCCGGGCCCCGTCAGGCCGTGCCGGGCCGCGGCCTCGCCGAGCGCGCCGAAGCCGTTCCGGCCCTCCCCCTCGCTGACCATCGAGCGCGTGAGGTCGAGCACCGCCCGCCGGATGCGCACGACCGCCGGATCGGTGGTGCTCACCCTCATGCCGTCACGGGCGGGCAGGTGGCAGGCCGCCGGCGTGCCCCGGACGCCCTCCACCCTGACCAGGCAGGTGCGACAGGCGCCGAGCGGGGCGCGGTCGGGATCCTTGCAGAGCTGGGGCAGGGCGATCCGGAGCGCGTTGACGGCGTCGAGGACGGTCGCGCCCGCGGGCACCTCGACCGCGCGCCCGTCCACGACCACCGTCATCGCGAACCCACGTTCGACATCAGGAGCCGGAGCTTATCTTCCTCGCCGCGACGGCGCCGCGTCAAGCCCCGGCCGCGGTGACTACCCTTCCCTGTCCTCGTACCGCTGCTTCAGCTCGGCGACCACCGCCGGATCGGCCAGCGTCGTGGTGTCGCCCAGCGCGCGGCCCTCGGCCACGTCGCGCAGGAGGCGCCGCATGATCTTGCCCGACCGGGTCTTGGGCAGCTCGGCGGCGTAGATGACGTCGTCGGGCCGGGCCAGGGCGCCGATCTTGCGGGCCACGTGCTCCTTGATCTCCTTCCGGAGCTCCTCGGTCTGCGGGATGCCGGTCTTGATCGTCACGAAGGCGGCGATGCCCTGGCCCTTGATCTCGTGCGGCCGGCCGATGACGGCGGCCTCGGCCACGGCCGGGTGATCCACCAGCGCCGACTCCACCTCCATCGTCGAGACCCGGTGGCCGGAGACGTTGATGACGTCGTCGATGCGGCCGAGCAGCCAGAAGTAGCCGTCCCGGTCCCGCTTGGCGCCGTCACCGGTGAAGTAGACCCCGGGAACCTGGCTCCAGTACTGGCGGTGGTAGCGCTCCGGGTCGCCGAAGATGCCGCGCAGCATGGCCGGCCACGGCTTGCGCAGCACCAGGTAGCCGGCGTCCACCGACTCGCCCTTGTCGTTGACCACGTCGGCCTCGACCCCGGGGAACGGCAAGGTGGCCGACCCGGGCTTGCAGACCGTGACACCGGGCAGCGGCGAGATCAGGATCTGCCCCGTCTCGGTCTGCCACCAGGTATCCACCACCGGGCAGCGCCCGCCGCCGATGACCTTCCAGTACCAGACCCAGGCCTCGGGGTTGATCGGCTCGCCGACCGTGCCCAGCAGCCGCAGCGAGGACAGGTCGCAGCGCCCGGGGTACTGCTCGCCCCACCGCACGAAGGTGCGGATGGCCGTGGGCGCCGTGTAGAGGATGGTCACGCCGTACTTCTCCACGATCCGCCAGAAGCGGTCCTTGTCCGGGTAGTCGGGCGTGCCCTCGTACATGACGGTGGTGGCGCCGTTGGCCAGCGGCCCGTACACGATGTAGGAGTGCCCGGTGACCCAGCCGATGTCGGCCGTGCACCAGTACACGTCGTCCTCGCGGAGGTCGAAGATCATCCGGTGGGTGGCGGTCACCCCGGTCAGGTAGCCCCCGGTGGTGTGGATGATGGCCTTGGGCTTGCCGGTGGAGCCCGAGGTGTAGAGGAGGTACAGCATGTCCTCGGCGTCCATCGGCTCGGGCTTCACGTAGGCGTCGGCGCCCTTGACGAAGTCGTCCCACCAGATGTCACGGTCCTGCTGCCAGGCGATGTCCTGCCCGGTGCGGCGGTGCACGATCACGGTGTTGACGAAGGGGGCGCCCTTGAGCGCTTCGTCGGTGTTCTGCTTGAGCGGCACCTTGCCGCCGCGGCGATAGCCGCCGTCGGCGGTGATCACGATGGTGGACTTGCAGTCGTTGATGCGATCGCGCAGCGACTCCGGCGAGAACCCCCCGAACACCACGCTGTGGGGCGCGCCGATGCGGGCGCAGGCCAGCATGGCGATCGGCAGCTCGGGGATCATCGGCATGTAGATGGTGACGGCGTCGCCCTTCTTGATCCCGTGCCGCCGCAGGGCGGCCGCGAAGCGGTTGACCTCCCGCCACAGGTCGCGGTAGGTGAGCACCCGGCTGTCGCCCGGCTCCCCCTCCCACACGATGGCGGCCTTGTTCTTGCGCGGCCCTTCCAGGTGACGGTCCAGGCAGTTGTCGGAGACGTTCAGCTTGCCGCCCACGAACCACTTGGCGTACGGCAGCTTCCACTCCAGCGTCTTGCGCCACGGCTTCATCCACCGGAGCTCCCGGGCCTGCTGCTCCCAGAAGCGCAGCGGGTTGGCGCGGGCCGCCTTGTAGATGGCGGCGCTCTTCACGCGCGCCTGCCTCACGAAGTCGCGCGGCGGGGGGAACTTGCGGCCTTCCTTGAGCAGGGCCTCGATGGGCTCGTCGCGACGGGTGGCTTTAGCCATGGCCTCTCCCTCGGATCTGAGACGGAGTGGACGGCCAGTCCGGGCGGCGCCGATTATAAGGAACGCCGTCCGCCCCCCGCAAGGTCAGGAGGCCGGACGCGACGTCTGGAGCAGCTCGTCCCGCTTGTGCTTGAGCCGGCTGACCAGTTCCTCGAACGAGCTGGTCCGGATGATCCGGTCGAACTGCGAGCGGTAGTTGGCGATCAGGCTGATGCCCTCCACCGCCAGGTCGTAGACGAGCCAGCGCCCGTTCTTCTGCAGCAGCTTGGCCTCCACCGGGACGTCGGGCCGCTGGCCGCCCACGATCTTGGCCCGCACGACGGCGTAGGGACCGTCCACCACCTCGTTGGTGTAGATGACGCGCTCGCCCCGGTACTGGTCCAGCTTGCCGATGTACGTGCGCTCCAGCAGGTCGGCGAAGAGCCGGGTGAACTCCTCCCGCTCGGCCGCCGTCCGGGCGTGCCAGTGGCGGCCGAGGGCCCGCTTGGCGGTCTCCTGGACGTCGAACACCTCGGTGGCCACCTTGCGCACGGCCGCGGCCTTGTCGGCCTGCGCCAGGCTGGGGTCCTCCAGGATCTTCTGGATCTGATCGGTGTACTGGCGGACCTGCTCGGTGGGCGCGCCGGCCAGCGCGGGGCCGGCCGCGGCCAGCAGCACGAGGGCGGGCACGCCCGCCCGGGCCCAGAGCTTCATCATGACCTCCCGGGAACGACTTGCCCCGACTGTACGAATCCGGCTTGCCGGCTGCAAGTTTTGGCGGGGGCCGGGCCGCGGGCGGCCGGTCGGGTCGCGGGCCCCGGGCCCGCGGGAGGGGTCAGGTGCTCTCGATCCGGAGCCCCTGCTTCGTGACCGCGACGCCGGCCTGACCGGCCTGGCGCAGGACGCGCGCCAGCCTGTGCTTGTCGAGGAAGGCGCGGATCTGCGGCTCGCCGAGCTCGGCCAGGAGGTCGGCCGCCACGATGGCGGTGTGGATGACCGCCCCCATGTTGTCCTGCAGGTGGAACATCTGCACGGCCCGGTCGTGGGCGTAGAAGTCGTAGATGACCGCCGTCGGGAACTCGCGCTGCAGGTACTCGCGCACGACCTTGACCTTCCAGTCGTCCAGCTCGCCCGGGGTCCGGTCGAGCGCCTGCCGCCACTGCGGCGAGAGATTCCCGTTGTCGGGCAGCTTGAGACCGTTCAGCAGATCCCCGCCACGGCTGTCGGCCGTCGGCGGGGGGGCGGCCGGGCGCGCAGGCGCGTGGACGCCGTTGCGCCCGCCGCCGTCCC
>JBBIIW010000132.1:0-7482 GCA_037446305.1 Candidatus Rokuibacteriota bacterium | reverse complement strand
GTGAGGCGCGCCCGGGCGGGTCAGGGGTCGAGCGGCGCGGCGCTCTCGCCGAGCGCCTCGGCCACCGCGGCGTGCGTGATCCGTCCCCGCCACACGTTGACGCCCCGGGCCAGCGCCGGATGCTGGCGCGCGGCGGCCTCGACGCCGGCGTCGGCCAGCGCCAGCACGAAGGGCAGGGTGGCGTTCGTGAGCGCGAACGTGGAGGTGCGCGGCACCAGGGCCGGCATGTTCGTCACCCCGTAGTGCACGACGCCGGAGACCCGGTAGATCGGGTCGGCCAGGGTCGTGGGCCGGATCGTGGCCACGCAGCCGCCCTGGTCCACGGCCACGTCCACGATCACGGCCCCCTCCTTCATGGCCGCCACCATGGCCTCGGTCACCAGCACCGGGGCTCGCGCGCCGGGCACCAGGACGGCCCCGATGAGCAGGTCGGCGCGCCGCACCACCTGCTCGACGTTGTAGGCCGTCGAGTAGAGCGTGACGGCCTGGCCGCCGAAGAGATCGTCCACGTGGCGCAGCCGGTCCAGGTTGACGTCGAGGATCGAGACGTCGGCCCCGAGCCCCAGCGCCGTGCGGGCGGCGTTGAGCCCCACGGTCCCGGCCCCGAGGATCGCCACGTTGCCGCGGGGCACCCCCGGCACGCCGGACAGGAGCACGCCGCGGCCGCCGTGGGCGCGGCCCAGGTAGAACGCGCCCTGCTGGACCGCCAGGCGGCCGGCCACCTCGCTCATGGGCGTGAGCAGCGGCAGGCTGCCGTCCTCCCGCTGCACCGTCTCGTAGGCGATGGCGATGGCCTCGCGCTTCTGCAGCGTCCGGGCCAGGGCCGGCTCGGCGGCCAGGTGCAGGTAGGTGAAGAGCACCTGGCCCGGCCGCAGGCGCTCGGGCTCGGCGCCCACCGGCTCCTTGACCTTGAGGACCACGTCCGACTCGTCCCAGACCCGATCGGCCGTCGTCAGCCGGGCCCCCACCCGCGCGAACTCCTCGTCGGGAATCCCGCTGCCGAGGCCGGCGCCCGCCTCGACCAGCACGCGATGGCCGCGCTCGGCGAGCGCCCGGGCCCCGGCCGGGGTCAGCGCCACCCGCTGCTCGCCGGGCTTGATCTCCCTGGGCACCCCGATCGTCGCCATCGCGCCTGATCGTACCGCACGGAACGGGTCCCGGCTGAGGCGGCCTCGCCTCACGGGGGTTCCGGCGCCCCGGCCGGGGTGCCCGCCGCGCCATGCAACCGCGCGAATTCCCACAGCGCCGTGGTGGCAATGCTGTTGCACCTCCCTCCGGCCCGGGGAGCCAGCCGGCTCCCCGGAAGGAGGACTGCGGCATGCGCGCACTGACACCGTGGACGGGGATGATGGCGCTGAGGCGGGAGATGGACCGGCTGTTCGACCGCTTCTTCGAGCCCATGGAGGAGGTCGAGCCCGTGGGCGGCTGGACGCCCAGGATCGACCTCAAGGAGACGAAGGACGCCTTCGTGGTGACGGCGGAGGTCCCGGGCGTCAACCCCAAAGACGTCGAGGTCTCCCTGCAGGAGCGGACCCTGACCATCAAGGGCGAGAAGAAACAGGAGAAGGAGGAGAAGGGCGAGACCTGGCACCGGGTCGAGCGGGCCTGGGGCGCCTTCGCGCGGGCCATGACCCTGCCGGCGGCGGTGGATGCCGAGAAGGTGACCGCCACCTTCAAGGACGGCGTGCTGACCGTCTCGCTGCCCAAGACGGCTGCCGCCAAGGGCAAGGCGATTCCCATCAAGGAAGCCGCCTGAGGCCGCGAGCCGTCGTGGGGCGCTACCAGGTCGTGGAGGCCGTCGCCCTCGCCGACTGCGCGATGGACATCGAGGGCGACGACCTCGATGACCTCTTCGCCACGGCGGCCCGGGCCATGGCCGAGCTGATGGTGGACCCGGCCACCGTGGCCACGACGGTCGAGCGCGAGGTGGCGCTGGAGGCGCCCGCGCTCGATCGTCTGCTGTACGACTGGCTGGACGAGCTGATCTTCCTGAAGGACCGGGAGGCCCTGGTGTTTCCCGGCGCCGAGGTTCGGGTGGAGACGGGCCCGCCGTGTCGCCTGCGGGCCCGCCTCCGCGGCGGCGTCATCGACCGCGAGCGGACGGCCCTGCGGGCCGACGCCAAGGCGGTGACCTTCCACCAGTTCCACCTCGAGCGCCGGGGCGCCGGCTGGCATGCCCGGGTGGTGATCGACATATGAAGACGATTCCCGTTGCCGAGTGCATCTGGGAGATCCCGACCAGCGAGAAGGCCGGCATGCTGGTTCCCGCGCGCATCTACGCCTCGGACCGCCTGCTGGCCCGGATGGACCAGGGCGTGTTCGATCAGGTCACCAACGTGGCCTGCCTGCCGGGGATCGTCCGGGCCGCGCTCTGCATGCCCGATGGCCACTGGGGCTACGGCTTCCCCATCGGCGGCGTGGCGGCCTTCCGCAGCGACACCGGGGTCATCTCGCCGGGGGGCATCGGCTTCGACATCAACTGCGGCATGCGGGTGCTCAGGACGACCCTGACGGAGGCCGAGGTCCGGCCCCGGCTGCGCGAGCTGGTGGACGCGCTCTTCGCCGCCGTGCCGGCCGGCGTGGGGGCCAAGGGGTTCGTGCGGCTCGACGAGGAGCGCTTCCGGGAGGTGATGGTCGAGGGGGCCGGCTGGTGCGTGCGCCACGGCTACGGCTGGCCCGAGGACCTGGCGGCCACCGAGGGCCGGGGATGCCTGCCCGGCGCCGACCCCTCGCAGGTCAGCGCCCGCGCCATCGCCCGGGGCATGGATCAGCTCGGCACGCTGGGCTCCGGCAACCACTACCTCGAGATCCAGGTCGTGCCCGAGGGCGGCATCCACGACGCCGCCGCGGCCCGGGCCCTCGGCATCGAGCGGCCGGGGCAGGTCCTGGTCATGCTCCACTGCGGCTCGCGGGGCTTCGGCCACCAGGTGGGGACCGACTACCTGAGGACGTTCGATCAGGCCATGCGCGGCTACGGCATCACGGTGCGCGATCGCGAGCTGGCCTGCGCGCCGTTCCGCTCGCCGGAGGGCCAGGCCTACTTCGGCGCGATGACCGCCGCCGCCAACACGGCCTTCGCCAATCGCCAGGTCATCACGCACCGGGTCCGGGAGGTGATGGCCCGGGTGTTCGGGCGCGACGCCCGCGACCTGGGGCTGGAGCTGATCTACGACGTCTGCCACAACACGGCCAAGGTCGAGCGGCACGAGGTGGAGGGCCAGGTGCTGGAGCTGGTCGTGCACCGCAAGGGGGCCACCCGCGCGTTCGGCCCCGGGGCCGAGGACGTGCCGGAGGCGTATCGCGCGATCGGCCAGCCGGTCATCATCGGCGGCTCCATGGAGACCGGCTCCGCGCTGCTGGTGGGCACGGCCCAGGCCATGCGCGAGACCTTCGGCTCCACCGCCCACGGCGCCGGCCGGACGATGTCGCGCCACCAGGCCAAGCGCCAGGTGTGGGGCGAGACGCTGGTGGAGCAGATGGCGGCCCGCGGCATCGTGGTGCGGGCGGCGTCGAAGTCGGGCGTGGCGGAGGAGGCCGGCTTCGCCTACAAGGACCTGGACGAGGTCGTGGACGTGGTGCACCGTCTCGACATCTCGCGCCGGGTCGTCTCGTTGCGCCCGATCGGGAACATCAAGGGCTAGCCGGCGAAGGAGGCGACGATGGTGAGGCGAGGGCATCCCCGGCGCGCGATCACGCGCGACATGCGCACCCGCCGTCCGGTGCACCCGGGCCGGGAGGCCGACGAGCTGGAGGCGCTGACCTGGCCCGCGGGCCTGCGGGTGCGCGACCGGATGAGCCGCGGGGTGGTGACCATCCACTCCGACGCGCTGGTCCGCGGCGCCGCCAGCCTGATGCGCTCGCGGCGGATCCGTCACCTGCCCGTCGTCGACCGCGAGGGCCGCCTGGTCGGGATCGTCACCGACCGGGACCTGCGGCAGGTGATCTTCGACCCGGCCATCCAGGAGCGTCTGGGCGTCGATCCCCGGGCTCTCGACACGCTGCAGGTGCGCGAGGTCATGACCTGGGGCGTCGTCACCGTGCGGCCCGAGAGCGACCTGGCCCACGCCGCCCGGCTGATGCACGAGCTGAAGGTGGGCGCGCTGCCGGTCGTGGACCACGGCCGCGTGGTGGGGATCCTCACCGAGAGCGACGTGGTGAAAGCCTTGGAGGAGGTGCTCGGCGAGGACGCCGTGTCCCGGCCCTATCGCTGGGCCCTGGGCTGGCGATGAGGCGCGACGGGCCGGCCCGCGGCCGCGCGCGGGGGGGCGAGCTGGCCGTCTGGCTCGAGCCGGTGCCCGTGCGCGACTGGATGCGAGCCCCCGTGACGACCATCCGGGTGGACAGCCCGGTGAGCGAGGCGGCGCAGGTCATGCGGGCGCAGCGGATCCGTCACCTGCCGGTCCTGGACGGCGACGGCCGGCTGGTCGGCATCGTCACCGACCGCGACCTCCGGCAGGTCGTCTTCGATGCCGCCGTGCAGGAGCGGCTGGGCGCCCTCGGTCAGGCCCTGGAGCACCTGCTCGTGCGCGACGTCATGACCTGGGGCGTGCTCACCGTGCGGCCCGAGTCGGACATCCGCCAGGCGGCCGCGCTCATGCACGAGCGCAAGATCGGCGCGCTCCCGGTGGTCGAGGGCGCGCGGGTGGTCGGGATCCTGACCGAGACGGACGTGCTCCGCGCCTTCCGCGAGCTGCTGGGGCATCTGGTCCGCCGGGTGCGACCGCTCCGCCAGCCGCCGCCCGGCGGTGGGACGTACGACTACGGCTTCGAGGTGAAGGGCGGGGAGGTCTAGCGCTCCTCCTCGCCCAGGGCCTGGGCGATGGCCGCCCGGGTGGCGTCCCGGAGGGAGACGATGTCGCGCCAGTCCGGCCCGCCCGGCCGGCGCGGCGCGCCGATGACGACCTCGAGCGCGCCCGGCCGCGGCAGCCAGGTGTCGGCGGGCAGGATCTGCCGCGTTCCCCGGATGGCGACCGGGAGCACCGGACAGCGAGCCTCCACCGCGGCCTTGAAGGCGCCCAGCCGGAACGGGAGCAGGCCCGGCGCCCGCCGGAAGGTCCCCTCCGGGAAGAAGACGACCCAGGCGCCGGTCCGCAGCGCCGCGCTCACCCGATCGGCGTCGGCCGCGCTGCGTGCCACGTCCACGCGCTCCACCGGCAGGTGGCCCACCTTGCGGATGATCCGGCCGACGAGCGGGGTGCGAAGCAGCTCCCGCTTGGCCACGAACCGGATCGGCCGCGGCACGGCGGCCAGCAGCACGACGGCGTCCAGGTAGCTGGCGTGGTTGGCCGCCAGCACCACGGGCCCGGCGGCCGGCAGGCGCTCGAGGCCGGTGACGGCGGGCGGGCACCCGGCCAGCCCGAGGATCAGGCGGCACCACGTCCGCACGGCGCGCTCGACGGCCCGGCCGGCGGGCAGCAGGGTCACGAGCAGCCACAGGGGCGGCAGGGTCAGCGCGAGCCCCAGGCCGGCGCGCGCCGCGAACAGCAGCCGGCGAGCCGCCCGGCCGCCGCGGGCCAGGCGCGCCGCGACGTCCCCGGCCGCCAGCCGGACCCACTGCATGCGGGCGGAGGGATGACGTCCGAGGGTGCCGCTCAGGTAGGCCTGCCGCGTCGCCGCCCGGCGGATCTTGCCGCTGGACGTCTTCAGGACGGCACCGGGCGGGGCGATGACGACGAGGTCCGGCGGCAGACCGAGCGCGGCCGCCACCCGCTCGGTGACCGCCCCGCGCAGCCGGTCGCGCGCCGGCCCCGATCTCTGCCGGCTCTCCGCGACGACGACCAGCCGCTCGGTGCCGATCGCCGGGTCGGGCACGCCGAAGGCGGCCACGCAGCCCTTGCGGATGCCCGGCACCTCGCCGGCCAGCTCCTCGACCTCTTGCGGGTACACGTTGCGGCCGGCCTTGATGATCACGTCCTTCCGGCGGCCGGTCACGAACAGCTCCCCGTCGGCCAGGTAGCCGAGATCGCCGGAGTCCAGCCAGCCGTCGCGGATCACGGCCCGCGTGGCCTCGGGGTTGCGGAAGTAGCCGCTGGTGACCGAGGGGCCGCGCAGCTCGATCCGCCCCTCGACGCGCTCGGGCACCTCCCGGCCGCGCTCGTCCACCACCCGGACGGCGTGCCCGGGGAGCGGGCGGCCGCAGGAGACGATGCGCAGCGCCGACGCCTCCGCGGGTGCCGGGACGGCCCGGCGCTCGCGCTCGAAGATCTCGCGCGAGATCGCGTCCACGCGCGGCCCGCGGCCGGGTGGCGGCACGGTGAAGGCGACGGCGGACTCGGCCAGCCCGTACACCGGGCACATGGCCTCGGGCCGGAAGCCCCAGCGCGCGAAGCGACGGGTGAAGCGCTCGATGCTCTCCGGGCTGACCGGCTCGGAGCCGTTGAGGGCCAGGCGCCAGCCGGCGAGGTCCACCCCGGCCATCTCCTCGTCGGCCACGCGCCGCACGCAGAGGTCGAAGGCGAAGTTCGGCGCCGCCGAGACCGTGCCCCGGTAGGCGCCGAGCGCCTGCAGCCAGCGCGCCGGGCGGGCCAGGAACGCCAGCGGCGGCATCAGCACCAGCGGCACGCCGTGGTAGAGGGCGCCCAGCCAGGTGCCGATCAGCCCCATGTCGTGATAGAGCGGCAGCCAGCTCACGCCCACGTCGTCGCCGCGGATCCCCAGCGCCTGGCCGAAGGCCCGGATGTTGGCCAGGATGTTGGCGTGCGAGAGCAGGACGCCCTTGGGATCGCCGGTGCTGCCCGACGTGTACTGGATCAGGGCCGGCCCCCCGGCGGGCGCGGCGACCGCCGGGCCGTCCGCCGCTTCCCCGGCGAGCGCCTCGAGCGTGACGACGTCCTGCAGGTCGGGGACCCGCCGGCGCAGCAGGCCGGCCATCGCCCGGGCCTCGGCGAAGGTGACGAGCAGCCGGGCCCGGGCGTTGCGCAGGATCCCGGCCTGCCGGTGCGCGTACTCCTCCAGGCGGTCGGCCCGCCACGGCGGATAGATGGGCACGGGCACGGCGCCGGCCAGCAGCACGCCGAAGAAGGCGGCGAAGAACCCGCGCTCGGTGCGGAGCATGAGCGCCACCGAGGCCCCGGGGCGGATGCCCCGCTGCCGCAGCGCGGCCCCGACGGCCGTCGCCTCGCCCTGCAGGGCGCCGTAGGTGATCCGCTGCTCCCGGCCATCCTCGTCGAGGAGGATCACGTGCACCCGGTCGGGGGTGGCGGCGGCGTGCCAGGTGAGGACCTCGAGCAGAGTGGATGCCGCGGCCGGCGCCGGGCGTCCGGCGCCGGGGACGGCGGCCGGTGGTTGCAGGATCTCCGGGAGCTGGCGGCCGCCGAGGGAGCCGAGGTCATAACGTTGTGCGCGTCGATCGAAGCGGAGCTGGCTGGTCTGGACACGGCTGACCGCGAAGAAATGTTGCACGGACTGGGGCTGCTGGAAACGGGCCTGGATCGTCTGATCCGCGCGGGTTACCGGCTGCTGGATCTGCTGACGTTTTTTACC
>JBBIIW010000131.1:0-7489 GCA_037446305.1 Candidatus Rokuibacteriota bacterium | reverse complement strand
GGCCGCCGCCCGCGCCGCCCCCGCGCCGTCCGCGGTCCCGGCGGCGCCCGTGCCCCTGCACATCCTCGTCATCGAGGACGATGCCGACACCCTCGACACGCTGCGGCTGGCCCTCGAGCTGGACGGCCACCGGGTGGACGCGGCGGCGGGCGGACGGCTCGGGATCGAGCTGGCCCTGGCTCATCGCCCGCAGGCCGTGCTGGTGGACATCGGGCTGCCCGGGATCGACGGCTACGAGGTCGCCCGCCGGCTGCGCCAGTCCCTGGGCGCCTCGGTGTTCCTCGTCGCGATCAGCGGCTACTCCGACGAGGACCGCCGGGAGCGGGCGGCCGAGGCGGGCTTCGACGCCCACCTGCTCAAGCCGGTGGACGTGGACGAGCTGCGGTGCGTCCTTGCGTCAGCCGGTCACCGGGCCCCGTAAAATTTCCCGGCTTCCCGGTCCCGGCAGCGGCCAACGGCAGCCGGGGCGGGCTGGCCCTGAACTTGCTGTCGTTCGCCAGCCGTGAAAATCGTCGACGACCCGTTCGATCCCGTCTTCGTGACCTCGGGGCCGGCGCCGGGGCGGGTGGAGCTCCAGATCGGCGAGCGGGACGGCGCTCGGTTCGTGCGGCTGCGGCCCGAGGATGCGCGCCGGGTCGCCCAGGCCCTGCTCGAGGCGGCCGACGAGGTCGAGCGCGGGCAGTCTAGAAGGACCTGATCAGGCGGGCGACCCGCTCGTCGTGGGACTGGAAGGGGTCCTTGCAGAGGATCGTCTCGCGCTCGGGGTCGTTGAGCTTCAGGTAGACCCAGTCCACGCGGTAGTCCTTGCCCTTGAGGTTGGCCTGCCGGATGAACTCGCCCCGCAGGCGGGCCCGGGTCGTCTGGGGCGGCACGTGCTTGGCCTGCTCGATGGTCTCGTCGTCGGTGATGCGGTCCACCATGTCCCGGGCGGCCAGCTTGTAGTAGAGGCCCCGGTCGGGGCGGATGTCGTGGTACTGCAGGTCCATGAGGGAGATCTTGGGATCGCGCCACGACAGCCGGTGGCGGCTCATGTAGCTCTCGATCCACTGCCGCTTGATGACCCAGTCCAGCTCGCGGTCCAGCTGGGCGGGGTCCGTCTCCAGCCTGGCCAGGACGTCCGTCCACCGGGCCAGCACGTCCTTGGTGGCCGGGTCGGGGCTGATGGCGGCCACGTAGCGGGTGGCGTACTCGAGGTACTCGGCCTGCAGCTGGAGCGCGGTGATGCTGCGTCCGTCCTTGAGCTTGACCGTCTCCCGCAGGGTGGGGTCGTGCGAGATGTCCCGGATGGCCTGCACCGGCGACTGCAGCGAGTAGTCCCGGTCGAAGAAGCCGTCCTCGATCATGTCCAGGACCAGGGCGGTGGTCCCGATCTTGAGGTAGGTGGCCACCTCGGACATGTTGGAGTCGCCCACGATGACGTGCAGCCGCCGGTAGCGCTCGGCGTCGGCGTGGGGCTCGTCGCGGGTGTTGATGATGGAGCGGGAGGAGGTGGTGGCCCCCGAGATCTCCTGGCAGATGTGCTGGGCCCGCTGGCTCAGGCAGTAGTGGAAGCCGCGCGGGGTCTGCAGCACCTTGCCGGCCCCGGCGAAGATCTGCCGGGTCACGAAGAAGGGGATCAGGGCCTCGGCCAGCCGCTGGAAGGAGACGTCGCGGCTGACCAGGTAGTTCTCGTGGCAGCCGTAGGAGTTGCCGGCCGAGTCGGTGTTGTTCTTGAAGAGCAGGATGTTGCCCGAGATGCCGTCCTCGCGCAGGCGCTTCTCGGCCTGGTGGAGCAGGTCCTCCACGATGCGCTCGCCGGCCTTGTCGTGGATGACCAGCTCGGTGACGTCGTCGCACTCCGGGGTGGCGTACTCGGGGTGGAAGCCCGTGTCCAGGTACAGCCGGGCCCCGTTCTCCAGGAAGACGTTGGCGTTGCGGGCACCGGGGATGACCTTCTCGAACAGGTAGCGGGCGACGTTGTCCGGGCTCAGCCGCCGCTGCCCGTTCAGCGTGCAGGTCAGCCCGTACTCGTTCTCCAGCCCGAAGATCCGCCGCTTCATGCTCTCAGCCTAACATGCATCACCGCCCGAGGCGCGCCGCCGATCATCGCGCGGTGCCGAGCAGCTGCGCGAGCGCCTCGGGTGGGATGCGGCGGAACTTGCGCCGGGCCTTGGTCCGGTCCAGCTCGGCCACCTCCAGGTCGCGCTCGCTCAGCGTCTTGTTCTGGGTCACGTTCAGCGCGCGGACGCCGAGCTGGAGGGCCTCGGCCAGGGTCATGTTCTCGCGGAAGTGGTCCTTCAGGAAGCGCCGGATCTCGTCGGCCTGGCCCCCCATGGCCGCGTAGTTGCGCTCGTCCTCGATGGTGCCGTCGTAGAGGATGTGGTAGATCTCGTTGCGGCCCCCGTTCTCGTCGCCCACCTCGGCCACCAGCACCTCCACCTCGAAGGGCTTGATGTCCTGGGTGAAGATGTTGCCCAGCGCCTGCGAGTAGGCGTTGGCCAGCGCCTTGGCGGTGACGTCGCCCCGGCTGTAGGAGTAGCCCTTGATGTCGGCGTGCCGGATGCCGGCGATGCGCAGGTTCTCGAACTCGTTGTACTTGCCCACCCCGGCGAAGGCGATGCGGTCGTAGATCTCCGAGATCTTGTGGAGCAGGGTGGAGGGATTCTCGGCCACCAGCAGGATGCCGTCCCGGTACTCCAGGGCCACGATGGACCGGCCGCGCGAGATGCCCTTGCGGGCGTACTCGGCCTTGTCCTTCATCATCTGCTCGGGGCTCACGTAGTAGGGCAGCGGCATCCCGTCACCCTCCCTGCTCGATCTTCTGCCGGTCGCGCAGGATCTGCTCGCACACCGCGCGCACCTCGTCCTCGCCCACCTCGATGAAGCCGGAGCGGGTGATGGTCTTCACGGTCGGGAAGATGCCGCGGACCAGGTCGGGGGCGCCGGTGCCGACGTCCTCGTCGGCGGCGTCGATGAGCGCCTCCAGGGCCACCCGCAGGGCGTCCTCGCGGGGCAGGTCGCGCCGCCACAGCTTCTTCAGGGCGTCCCGGGCGGCCTGGGCGCCCGAGCCCTGGGCGTCGTAGTTCGTCTCCTCGTACCGCCCGCCGGTGATGTCGTACTTGAACAGGCGGCCGACCCCCGCCTTCTCGTCGAAGCCGGCGAAGATCGGCACCACCGCCAGGCCCATCATGGCCGCCTGGAGGTTGAGGCGGATCATCTGGCCCAGCTTGTTGGCCTTGCCGTCCAGGGACAGGTTGTCCCCCTCCACCTTCTCGTAGTGCTCCAGCTCGGTCTGGAACAGCTTGGCCATCTCCATGGCCGGCCCGGCCGCGCCCGCGATGCCGACGCCCGAGAGGTCGTCGCACTTGAAGATCTTGTCGATCCGGCGGCTGGCGATGTGGTAGCCGGCCGTGGCCTGCCGGTCGCCGGCCATGACCACGCCGTCCCGGTAGCGCAGGGCCAGGACGGTGGTGCCGCGCGGCACCGCCCCCGCCTCGGCGGGAGCGTCGAAGCGGGGCAGCAGGTGCGGCGAGTGCCGCTGGAGCAGCTCGACGAAGCTGCTGGTCGTGTAGTCGGCGAACACGCGCTGCCAGAGCGGATCGGTCATGGCGCCCTATTGTACCCGCGCCCGGCGCGAGGGGAGGAGGGGGCGAACTCCCCTCCGGATCTACACACCGGCGCTGGGACGGGAGATGTTGCGCAGGAGGTCGGCGGCCGTGGGCGACTCGGTGAGCAGCTGGCGGACGTGGGCCTCGGTGCCGCGCAGCGGCTCCAGCATGAAGATCTTCTTGAGCGGGCCTTCCTTGAGGTCGAAGATCACCGAGTCCCAGGAGGCGGAGACGATCTCGTCCGCGTACCGTTGCAGGCACATGCCCCGGAAGTAGGCGCGGGTGTCCTTGGGCGGGTCGTAGATGGCCTTCGAGATCTCGTCGTCCGTCACCACGCGCTCGACCGCCTCGGCCTCCTCGAGCTTGTAGTAGAGCCCCTTGCCGGGCCGGATGTCGTGGTACTGGAGGTCGATCATCTGCACCCGCGAGTCCTCCCAGTCGAGGCCGTGCTTGGCGATGTAGTTCTCGAGCAGGTCGCGCTTGATGACCCAGTCCAGCTCGCGGGACAGCGACATGGGGTCCTCGGCCAGCCGGTCCAGCGTGCGCTCCCAGCGGGCCAGCACGTCGCGCACCCAGGGCTCGTGCTCCCGGTCGCGGTAGTAGCGCTCGGCCAGGGCCAGGAACTCGCGCTGCACGTCCACCGCCGTGATCGTGCGCCCGTCCTTCAGCCGCAGGGGCTCGCGGCAGGTGAGGTCCCGGGACACCTGGCGGAAGGCGGCCACCGGCGACTCCAGCGACAGGTCCACGTCGATGAAGTCGTCCTCCACCATGCTGAGCACGATGGCCATGGTGCCGACCTTCAGGTAGTTCGTGACCTCGCTCATGTTGGCGTCGCCCACGATGACGTGCAGGCGGCGGTACTTCTCGGGATCGGCGTGCGGCTCGTCACGGGTGTTGATGATGGGCCGGGAGTGCATCGTCTCCAGCCCCACCTCGGTCTCCAGGAAGTCGGCCCGCTGGGAGATCTGGTAGGGGCACGGCTCGGCGTTGTTCTCGGCCCCCACCTTGCCGGCCCCGGTGAAGATCTGCCGGGTGACGAAGAACGGCATCATGTGCTGGACGATGCGGGCGAACGGCACCTTGCGGTCCATGAGGTAGTTCTCGTGGGTGCCGTAGGAGTTGCCCTTGTAGTCGGTGTTGTTCTTGTAGATGAAGATGCGCTGCTCCGGCGGCGACACCGCCTCCGCCCGCTGGCGGGCCAGGTTGAGGATCCGCTCGCCGGCCCGGTCCCAGATGACGCAGTCCCGCGGGTTGGTGGTCTCGGGGCTGGAGTACTCGGGATGGGCGTGATCCACGTAGAAGCGGGCGCCGTTGGAGAGGATCAGGTTGATGAGACGCGACTCCTCCTTGGAGGGGACGTCCTTCTCCTCCATGTACTCGAAGCCGCGGGCGTCCCGGAGCGGGCTCTCGGCCTCGTAGTCCCACCGGATGCGCGAGGACCGGTACGTCTCGTAGGAGTTGATCAGGAGCAGGGAGGACAGGATCGGGTTGAAGTCAGGCTGGTTCCGGACCGTGATCCCGTACTCGGTCTCGATGCCCATGACTTTCGGGATCGCCATGCGCCCCTCTTCCGTGCGTCGAGAAACAAACCCCCCGGGTCTCGCGCCGGGCGCGAACCGGGGGCCAGCGGGGGGGCCCGCCGGCCCCCCCGAGATGCTCGTTGATTACAGGTACTGGCCGGTGTTGACGATCCGCTCGACGGTCCGCTGCTTGTCCTTGGTGTCGCTCATGAGCGGCTTGACGTAGACGATCCGCTCGCCCTTCTTGCCGGCGATCTTCGCCCAGTCGTCGGGGTTCGTCGTGTTCGGCAGGTCCTCGTTCTCCTTGAACTCCTCCCGGACCGCCGTCAGCAGATCCTGCGTGGTGATGCCCTTCTCCCCGCCCGAGATGAGCCGCTTGAGCGCCAGCTTCTTGGCCCGCCGGACGATCGACTCGATCATGGCTCCGGAGGCGAAGTCCTTGAAGTAGAGGACCTCCTTGTCGCCGTTGGCGTAGGTGACCTCCAGGAAGCGGTTCTCCTCGCTCAGCGAGTACATGGCGTCCACCGCGGCGCCGATCATGGCCTGCACCGCCGCCGCCACGTCGCCGCCGTGCTGCCTCGTCTCCGAGGCGGCGATGGGGATCTCGGCCGTCAGGTACTTGGCGAAGATGTCGCTGGCCGCCGCCCGGTCGGGCCGCTCGATCTTGATCTTCACGTCGAGCCGGCCGGGCCGCAGGATGGCCGGGTCGATGAGGTCCTGCCGGTTGGAGGCCCCGATCACGATGACGTTGCGCAGCCCCTCCACGCCGTCGATCTCGGCCAGCAGCTGCGGCACGATCGTGGTCTCGACGTCCGAGGAGATCCCGGTGCCGCGGGTGCGGAACAGGGCGTCCATCTCGTCGAAGAACACCACCACCGGCACGTCGTCGGCCGCCTTCTCCTTGGCCTTCTGGAAGATCTCCCGGATCTTCCGCTCCGTCTCGCCCACGTACTTGTTGAGCAGCTCGGGGCCCTTGATGTTCAGGAAGTAGCCCTTGATCTTCTCGCCCCGCTTCTCGGAGATCTTCTCGGCCAGGTTGTTGGCCACCGCCTTGGCGATCATCGTCTTGCCGCAGCCGGGCGGCCCGTACAGCAGCACGCCCTTGGGCGGCGTGAGGCGGTGCTCCTTGTAGTAGTCCGCGTAGAGGTAGGGCAGCTCCACCGCGTCCTTGATGGCCTCGATCTGGGCGGCCAGGCCGCCGATGTTCTCGTAGGAGATGTCCGGCACCTCTTCCAGCGCCAGGTCCTCGACCTCGCTCCGCGGCAGGCGCTCCAGGAGGTAGCCCGACTTGGCGTCCATCAGCAGATGATCGCCGGTCTTCAGGCGGGCCCGCCGCAGCGGGTCGGCGATGATGCCGACCTTCTCCTCGTCGGCCCGCAGCGTGACCACCGCCCGCTCCTCGTCCAGCTGCTCCTTGAGGACGACGACGTCGCCCTGGATCTCGTAGCCGGCCGCCTCCACCACGTTGAGCCCCTCGTTGAGGATCAGCTCCTGGCCGGGCTTGAGCAGCTCGGGCTTGATGGAGGGGTGGAGGTTGACCTTCACCTTCCGGCCCTGCGACAGGATGTTGACCGTGCCGTCCTCGTTGACGGACAGGTAGACGCCGTAGGTCGAGGGCGGGGCGCAGAGCTTGTCGACCTCCTCCTTCAGCGAGGCGATCTGCTCCCGCGCCTCGTAGAGCGCGTTGACCAGCTTCTCGTTCTGGTTGAAGGCCTGCACCAGCTGGCGGTTCGCCTCCCGGAGCTTGTTCTCGAAGACCATCAGCTCCTTGGGCGTCTCCTCCAGCTTCTTGCGGAGGTGGACGGTCTCGGCCTCCAGCGAGCGGATGTAGGCCTGCAGGTCCTGGACCTGGATCTCGTACTCCGTGAGTCGGCGGCGTGTTCCGGCGTCGGACATGGATGTGGGGAGGAACTTCGAGAACCCTTCCCGACTCGGACTACCCTTCTTCTCGAACTCCTTCATAACGCTTCCCTTCTCTCATGACCTCCGGTGAGCCGCTCGCTCGCGAGCGTACGGGCCTCGAGTCTGCCGAAGTATAGGCGGCGGGGAAAAAGAAAGTCAAGGATCGCAGGCGTTTGCGCGACCATCCGGGCCCTCGAATTCGCTCGCGTTCCTCGTCGTCCGTCCGCGTCGGCGCCCACACCTCCGCGAGGGAGCAAGTTCCATACCGATCGCCGCGCGGAACGACCTTGGGCCAAAGCGCTGGCGCGTCCGGACGCTTCCTGTATAAAACCTTTATGGCCCCTCGCCGGTCGGCGGTCGCGCTCGTCCTCGCCGCCGCGCTCGCCGCGTGGCCGCACGCCGCCGGCGCGCAGTTCTGGCCGTTCTCACCGCCGCGGCGCGAAGTTCGCGTCGGCGTCGCAGGGCTGCCGGCCGTGGTGG
>JBBIIW010000130.1:0-7499 GCA_037446305.1 Candidatus Rokuibacteriota bacterium | reverse complement strand
CATGGTTCTGGAGGATGTCGCGCAGCGCCCCGGTCTGCTCATAGAAGGCGCCACGGCCCTCGATACCGATGGACTCCGCGACGGTGAACTGAACGTGGTCGATTGCATCGCGGTTCCACACGCGTTCGAAGACCGCATTCCCGAAGCGGAAGACGAGGATGTTCTGGACTGTCTCCTTCCCCAGGTAATGGTCGATGCGGAAGACCTGCCGCTCCTCAAAACAGCGCAGGAGCGCGGCCGTCAGCTCGCGGGCAGAGGCGAGGTCGGTGCCGAACGGCTTTTCGACCACGATGCGCGCCCGGGCGGTGGCAATCCCCGCCGCCCGAAGCTCATCGAGCACATGGACGGTGGCCCCGGGTGGCACCGCGAGATAGATAAGCTGCTCGTCGACGGTCAGCCGCCGCTTCAACCCGTCATAGCCTTCGTGCCGACCGGAGCAGTAGGAGAGGCGGCCGGCGAACGCCTCCCAGCGGGCAGGATCAGGCGGGCGCCGCGAGTAGGCCTCGATGGCATCGCGGGCCATCTGGCGGAACTGGTCGTCGCCACCCTCGCCACGCGCGAAGCCGATGATCCCGCCACGCAGCGGCAGGAGCCCATCGAGGTAAAGGTTCCACAGGGCGGGCAGGAGCTTGCGCCGCGCGAGGTCGCCGGTGGCGCCGATCAGGACGATATCCTGCGCTGGCGTCGTGTCGTGCGTCACGATCGTTTCACCGCATGGCCGCCGAAAGCGTTGCGGAGGGCGGCGATGAAGCGCATCGCAAATGGGTTCTCCTCGCGGCTGGTGAACCGCGCGAAAAGCGCCTGGGCGAGGACGGCGACATTAACGCCCCGTTCAACTCCTTCGAGTACTGTCCAACGGCCTTCGCCGGAATCTTCGACGTAGCCGCGCAGCCCTTCGAGTTTCGGGTCGGCGGCGAAGGCCTCTTCTGCCAGCTCGAGCAACCAGGAGCGGATGACGCTGCCGTTGTTCCAGAGCGCAGCGAGCTGCCGAGGATCGAAGCCATACTCGGGCGCAGCCTGCAACAGGTCGAAGCCCTCGGCCATCGCCTGCAACATTCCATATTCGATACCGTTATGTACCATCTTGGCGAAGTGGCCGGCCCCCGAAGGGCCGACGTGGGCATAGCCAGCCGGCGGTGCGAGGTCGCGCAACGCAGGCTCAACCGCGGCGAAGGCATCAGGCGAGCCGCCAACCATGAGGCAGAAGCCGGCCTCCAGCCCGCGGATGCCGCCCGATGTGCCGATATCGAGATAGCGGATCCCGCGGGCGGCGGCGCTGGCAGCGCGCCGCACGCTGTCGCGGTGATGGCTGTTGCCACCGTCCACGAGAATGTCACCGGGCGCGAGCAGGTCGAGCAGGGCAACGACCGTGGCTTCGGTGACACCACCGGCCGGCACCATCACCCAGGCGATGCGCGGCTGCGGCAGGCGGTCGACGAGGGCTTCGAGCGAATCGACATCGCCGAGACCCGGCTGCGCGTCGAAACCGACGACAGTGTGGCCGGCGCGGCGCAGGCGCTGTGCGAGCCCCGAACCCATCCGTCCGAGGCCAATCATCCCGATCGTGAGCGTTTCCGTCCCGGGCATGGGGCCCCCTTCCGTCACCATCCATCTTGCCCCGGCCGCACGGGAGATTCGACCGCGGGGCGCCATGGGATGGCTTACGTGAACTTCTTCACGCCAGCCGCAAGAAATCGCGCCACAGGCCGATGCGCCAGGGCCGGCCGTGCGTAACAGTGCCGGGCGTTGGCAGCACTCATCACGAGACCACACCAGGAGCATATCGGCGATGACCACGTCCACCACGGCCCAGCACCACGATCCGCTCGACGCCGCCGTCCGTCTTGCGCCGGCCATCCGCGAAGCCGCGCCAGAGATCGATGCCGCCCGCCAGCTCCCGCCGGAGATCGTGAAGGCGATGCGGGATGCAGGGCTGTTTCATACGAACGTCCCCGCCGTCTACGGCGGCGGCCAGTGCGACCCGGTCACAACCTGTCGCGTCATCGAGACCGTGGCGGCCGCCGATGGGTCGGCCGGCTGGTGCCTCATGATCGCGGCCCAGAACGCCACGATCGCTGGTTTCGTCGAACCCTCATTCGCCGCCCGCATCTGGGGCAATGGCGGCATCGCGGCGGGTTCGGCCCGTCCAATTGGGCGGGCGGAGGCCGAGGGTGATGGCTATCGTGTCAACGGCCGCTGGCCGTTTGCAAGTGGCAGCAGCCACGCAACCTGGTTCGCAGGCGAATCGGTCCTCTATCACGACGGCGAGCCCGTCCGCGATGAGGCGGGAAACCCGCGCAGTGCCTTCGCCGTACTGCCGCGCGACGAGGTGACGACGCTGCTGGCCCGCATCGCCCCGGTGGCCTCCCGGGCCGGCGGTATCGCCGTCGTCCCCACCGCCCCGGGCCCCGCCTACTCCTTCGCGCCATCGCTCCTCGAGCCCGACGCGGCGGTGCCGGGCGCCGCCGCCCTCGCCGCCACCGGCTGAAGGAGCCGGACGGACGCCGCCGCCCCGAGGCGCGCCGGTGTGGAACGCGCCCGCCCCAGGCGCTCGGCCCGTGTCGCCGGCCGCTTGCCCGGCCGGGCGGATGCGGGTACCCTGGACAGGCCCGCCGACCAGCCATGGCCCGGATCCGGTGCGAGGAGGTCGAACGCATGATGGCCGAGCGCCCGGGCGAGACGCTCGAGGCGGCGCTCGGCGTGTTCGAGGTGTTCGCGAGCGGCTCGCTGACCGACGAGGTCTACATCCTGGAGGACGTGGCCGGCAAGCGGATCGCCATCGCCCCGGCGGCCTTCAGGGACAGGTACCGGCGGGGGTGACGCCATGGCCATCGTGACGATCTCCCACCAGATGGGCGCCGGCGGTCCCGAGATCGGCATGGCGCTGGCCCAGCGCCTCGGCTACCGCTACGTGGACCAGGAACTGCTCCAGGACGCCGTGCGGCGCTACGGCCTGGCCGAGGAGAAGCTGTCGCACCTGGACGAGGCCAAGCCGACCCTGTTCGAGCGGTTCGACGCCGAGACCCGGCACTACATCACGATTCTCCAGACGACGCTGCTGGAGTTCGCGGAGGCCGACGACGCCGTGCTCATGGGGCGCGGCGGGCAGTGGCTGCTGCGCGGCATCCCGCACGCCGTCCGGGTGCGCATCATCGCGCCCTTCGACCTCCGGGTGAAGAACTGGATGAGGCGCACCGCCGAGGTGACGGGGGAGACGCCGAACTACCGCGCCGCCGCCGAGCTGGTGCGGCGTGACGACACCGAGAAGGCCGGCCGGATGCGCTACCTGTACGAGGTGGACATCGGGGATCCGACCCTCTACGACATCGTGATCAACACCGAGAAGCTGGCCCGCGACGCGGCGGTCGAGATGATCGAGCGCGCCGTCCGGCATCCCGACCTGGCCACCACCGAGGCGGGGCGCCGCATCGTGGCCGACCGGGCCCTGGCCTCACGGGTCCAGGTGGCGCTGGCGATGCACCCGGAAACCCGCCGCTACCGGATCGCCGTCGAGGCCCAGAACGGGGTCGTGACGCTGGAGGGCACCTCGGCCCTGGAGCGCGCCGTCGAGGTGGCCCGCGACGTGCCGGGTGTGGTGCAGGTCAAGACGCGCCAGCTCGAGATCCCGCCGATCCCCCCCTTCGTCGCCTGACCGGAGGGGCGAGCGCGCAGGCCGTCGAGGGGCCCGCGCTCGTCACCGGCCGGCGACCGGGGTGTCGGGCGCCTCCGCCACCTGGACCTCGACCGTGCGCGGGGCCCGGTCGCGGAAGATCTCCAGGGTGACCTTCCGGCCCACCTCGGCCTCCGCCGCCAGCCGGTGCAGGTGGCTGTAGCTCTGCACGTCGACGCCGTCGAAGGTCACGATGACATCGTTCGGCCTCAGCCCGGCGGCGGCGGCCGGGGAGGAGGGGTAGACCCGCGAGACGACCGCCCCCCGGGCCTCCTTGAGGCCCAGGGCCTCGGCCAGGTCGGGGCTCAGCGGCTGGACGGCGACCCCGATCCAGCCCCGGGTCACCTTGCCGCGGGCGATCAGCTGGCCCATGACCCGCCGGGCCATGTTGGCGGGGATGGCGAAGCCGATCCCCTGACCGGTCGCCACGATGGCGGTGTTGATCCCGATGATCTCGCCGCGCAGGTTCACCAGCGGGCCGCCGGAGTTCCCGGGGTTGATGGAGGCGTCGGTCTGGATGAAGTTCTCGTAGCTGGCGATGCCCACGTCGGCCCGGCCCGTGGCGCTGACGACCCCCACGGTCACGGTCTGGTCGAGTCCGAAGGGGTTGCCGATGGCGATCGCCCACTCGCCGACCCGCAGGGTGTCGGAATCTCCCATCGTGGCCACCGTCGGCTCCCCGTCGGGCTCGAACCGGACCACCGCCAGGTCCGTCTTGGGGTCCGTGCCCACGATCCGCCCGCGATACTCGCGCTTCGAGGGGAGCCGGACGGTCACGGCGTCGGCGCCCTTGATCACGTGGAAGTTGGTCAGCACGTACCCGCGCCGGTCCACGATGACGCCCGACCCCAGCCCGGGCTGGTGGAACTCTCCCCGCGGTCCCGGCGCCCGGGGCCCGAAGAACTGGTCGAAGAACTCCTTGAGGAGCGGGTCGTCGGCGAAGGGCCCGGGGGTGATCGGCGGGCGGCGCCCCCGGGCCACCTGCACGGTGCCGATGTGGACCACCGCCGGGCGCACGCGCTCGGCGACGCTCACGAAGGCGGCCTGCAGCGCATCGGCCGTGGGGAGCGGAGAGGGGGCCGCCGGAGGGGGCGGGGCCGACGTCATGGCATGTAGCCAGAATCCCGCGCCAGCACTCGCCAAAACGGCGACGACCAGGATCAGCGCGGCCGCGGAACGAGACATCGTCGAGCCTGGCGGATACTAGGACCGCCGAGCCGGCATTGTCAAGCAAAGCCTTGAGAAACTTGCCCAAATTTCTTGACCCTCCTCGAAGGAACACGGGACAATTCCTGCATTGCGCTTTCTCCGCAGGGGCTCGAAGCGGGGTGACCGGCTCGTTGACGCGCTCTGCGTGCTGCTCGTCGTCTGTCTGCTGGCCCCCGTGCCCGCCGCCGCTCAGGGGCCGCCGTCGTCCTCCATGCCTGCCGAGCCCCGCGCCCCGGCGATCCCGCCCCCGCAGCAGGTCCCGCCGCCGCCGGGGCTCGACCAGCCGGTGAAGAGCCCGACGGGCGCCATCGTGCGTCCGGATCCGTGCTTCCAGACCGGCCACGTGGGGGTCCAGACCCGGGTGGTTCCCGGTCCGGACTACCCGCTCGGTCCCGGTGACATCCTGGAAGTGCAGATCGCCGGGCGCCTGGAGGTGACGCGGCAGCAGGTCGTGGTGGATCCCGAGGGCGTCCTCAACCTGCCGCCGGCCGGCAGCATCCAGCTGGGCGGGGTGACGCTGCGGGAGGCCAACCGGCGGATCGGCGAGCGGATGCGGCGGCTGTTCCGGTTCGCCGACGTATCGCTGACGGTCGTCGCCCCGCGCTGCTTCGAGGTGGTGCTCTCCGGCGAGGTCGAGCACCCGGGCGCCGTCCACGCCTCGGCCGTCCGGCGGGTGCACGAGGTGCTGCTGGCCGCCGGCGGCATCACGCCCCGGGGCAGCCTGCGCCGGGTGCGGGTCACGCGCGGCGGGACGGCGACCGAGCTGGACCTGCTGCGCTTCGAGCTCAAGGGCGATCGCGACCAGAATCCCTACGTGCAGGAGGGCATGACCATCCACGTGCCCCAGCGCGGCCCGTCGGTGACCCTGCTGGGCGCCGTGCGCCGTCCCGGCGACTTCGAGATCGGGCCGGACGGCTCGCTCCGCGAGCTGCTGGACCTCACGGGCGGGCTGGCCCAGAACGCCGCGGCGGGCGAGGCGCGGCTCACGCGGGTGCAGCCGGACGGGCGCAAGGCGACCGTCTCCGTGGACCTGGCGAAGGCCCTGGCCCGGCCGGCCGACCTCACGCTGCAGGCGGGCGACGAGCTGTTCGTGCCCTCGCTGACCGTCGTCCAGGACGTGGTGGAGGTGCGCGGCGCCTTCAACGGCACTCCGGAGTCGAGCCGGACGATGACGGCCGGGAAGCCGACCATCGTGCAGCGGTTCGAGCTGGCCCGGGGCGACCGGGTCAGGGACGTCATCGGCCGCGCCGGCGGGGCCGCGGCCTACGCCGACCTGCGGCAGGCCATGATCGACCGCGCCGGCGCCGGCGGGCCGCCCCAGCGCATCCCGCTCGACCTGCACCGCCTGCTGGTGGAGAAGGACGACACGCAGAACATCGCGCTCGAGAACGGCGACGTGCTCACCCTGCCGGTGGCGGAGGACAAGGTGTACGTGCTGGGCGAGGTGCGGGCGCCCGGCGGCATCGACTATCGTCCCAACCTCACCCCGCGCGAGTACGTGGCGCTGGCCGGCGGGCCCACGGTGCGCGCCCGGTACCACCGGGCGACGGTCACCATGCCGGACGGCCGGTCCTACGCGCTGGCCCAGGCGCCGCCGCTCGAGCCCGGCGCCGTCGTGACCGTGCCCGAGGTGTCCGTCCGCTGGTACCAGGACTACCTGGCGATCGCCACCGCGCTCGGCACGCTGATCACGGCCTACACCGGCCTCTTCATCCTGTTCGGCGGCGACCTGCCGGACAACGACTGAGCCATGTACGAAGCGCACTGGGGGCTGACGGAGCCGCCCTTCGACAACTCGCCCAACCCCCGGTTCCTCTACCTGTCGCCGGAGCACGAGGAGGCCCTGGTGCGCCTGCTGTACGCGGTGCAGCACCGCAAGGGGTGCGCGATGCTCACCGGCGAGTACGGGTGCGGCAAGACGACGCTGTCGCGGGCGCTCGTCCAGCGCCTGGCTGCCGACCGCTACGAGATCGCGCTGCTGGCCAGCCCCGGCTGGTCGCCGGTCGAGTTCCTGCGCGAGGTGCTCTACCAGCTGGGGGTCGAGAGCCAGGAGACGGCCCGGGCCGGGCTCCTGCACCGGCTCCAGGACGTCGTCGTCGGCCACGACCAGGCCGGCCGGGACACGGTCGTCATCGTGGACGAGGCGCAGCTCATCACCGACGACGCCGTGTTCGAGGAGCTGCGGCTGCTGCTCAACATCCAGACCGACGACCGCTTCCTGCTCACGCTCCTGCTGATCGGCTCCCCGGAGCTGCTGGTGGCGGTGCGCCGGCTCAAGCAGCTCGACCAGCGGATCGCCATCCGCTTCCACCTGAACGCCCTCGACGAGGCCCACACAGCCAGCTACATCGCGCACCGGCTGAAGATGGCGGGCCGGGCGCAGCCCGTCTTCACCGCCTCCGCCGTCAAGCTGATCTTCGACTTCACGCGCGGCACCCCCCGCGAGATCAACAACATCTGCGACATCGCGCTGCTGGTCGGGTATTCCCGCCGCCTCGAGCAGATCGACGAGCGGATCGTGGCCGAGGTCATCCGCGACAAGGTGGGGGCCGGCTGATGGTCCGCATGAGCGACCTGGCGCGGGGCAAGGGGGCGGCGCCGGGCCCGCCTCCGGCGTCGC
>JBBIIW010000129.1:0-7502 GCA_037446305.1 Candidatus Rokuibacteriota bacterium | reverse complement strand
GCCAGCCTCGCGACCGCCGGCCTGATCGGCCAGCGCCGCCGCCCGGGTGGCTGTGGCGCCGCCGCCCCAGCCGGGGCGCTCCGTCCCCGGCACCCGGCCACAGCGCTCCAGGACGCGCGTCCAACCCGTGGAATTCGCGCTCGGGGACCGCCGCCCCGGTGGCTCGGCTTATGCACTGCGGCCCCCGCGACGGCGCCGGGAAGGAGGAGCCCATGCCCACCTACGTCATGCTGACACGCCTGGCCCCGGAGGCCGTGAAGACTCCGGGCGAGCTCAAGCGGCTCGAGAAGGCGGTGGCCGACCACGTCCGGAAGGACTGCCCCGAGGTGAAGTGGGTGGCGAATTACGCCATCCTGGGGCCCTGCGACTACCTCGACATCTTCGAGGCACCGGACGAGAGCGCGGCTGCCAGGGTCGTGACGATCGTTCGCTCCTACGGGCATGGCCAGACGGAGACCTGGACTGCGATGCCCTGGGAGCGCTTCGAGAGGGTGCTTCCCGGTTGACCGGCGAGGCGGTGATGACGTGTGTCTGCGGACACCCGGAGAGCGACCACGACCCTCGGGGTCATTGTCGCGTTCCCGGGTGCCCGTGCGAGGCGTTCACGCCCATGCCGCTGGTCGCGGCCGCGAACTTCAGCGTCAGGTCAGTTCGACCGCCAGGGTGTCGCTGACGCTCAGCCGGACCTCGGTCCCGAACCGCTGGCCCTCCCGGCTCAGCACGTCGCGGAGGAGGCGCGCCTCCTCGCTCGTCGCTCGGGTGATCCGGAACCGCCTGATCCGCGTGGGGATCATCTCGAAGCTCACCAGCGTGCCCGGGCCGGGATCCAGTCGAGGAAAGTACATGAGCCCCAGGTCGCCCCGGAACTCCTCCCAGCCGCCGATGCCCTCGTAGTCGTCGAGAAGGTCGCCGCAGCCGTAGAGAATCGGGCGCCGGCGGTAGATCTCGATGGCCTTGGGGTGGTGGGACGAATGGCCGTGCACCACGTGGATCCCGGCCTCGTCGATCAGACGGCGGGCGAACTCGCGCTGGGAGTCCGGAACCTCGTAGCCCCAGTTCCCTCCCCAGTGCAGGGAGGCGATGACGATCGTTCCCGGCCGCGCCACGGCCTCGACCTGGCGGGCGATTCGGCGGACGGCGCGCTCGGACAGGTCGGGCAGGAAGTTCACGCCCGGCCTGTCGGGCGTGGCCGCCCAGGCCGGCGGCACCCCGCTGCTCTCCAGCCCGAACGCGAACACGGCCACCGCGCCCTTGCCGGGCACCTCCATCACCGCGGGCGCGGCCGCCTCGGCCTCGGTCCGTCCGGCCCCCGCCGTCTTGATCCCGGCGCGGGTCAGCGTCTCCAGGGTTTCCACGAGCCCGCTGTAGCCCCAGTCCAGGACGTGATTGTTGGCCAGCACGCAGCAGTCGATCGCGGCCGCGCGGAGGCAGGGCACGTTGGCCGGATGCATCCGGTAGTTGATGCCCTTGCCGGGCCAGTAGTCATCGCTGGTGGTGACCGCCGTCTCCAGGTTGATGATCTTGACGTCGGGCGCCATCCGCTCGAATGCGGCCAGGGCGTCTCCCCAGACGTAGGCGAAGTCGGCCGGCCGGGGGAGCGGGCCGTGCCGGGCCTCGGCCAGCTCGACGTACCCGAGAGCGCTCTTCAGATACGACTCGTGGATCTGTGGGTCGCTCGGATGCGGCAGGATCTGGTCGATCCCCCGGCCCAGCATGACATCGCCGCTGAGGAACAGGGTCACGGCGCTGGCGGTCCCGGCCGGCTGCACGGCCTGAACGGAGTGCAACGGCGGTGCCAGAGGGGCCCGGCGGACTGACTGGTCCCGACCCGGACCCGGAGGGAACGGTGAGCGATGCGACGGAGCGTGTACCACCTCGACCTCGACGATGACCGGATCCAGGGCGCCCGGTGGGCCCTCCTGCCCGGAGATCCATCCCGATCGGTGCGCATCGCCGAGCGGATCGCGGCCGTTCACGGCGGGCGGGTCTCGGACCGGCCCCTCGCCCACCGCCGGGAATTCTGCACCTATCTCGCGACCATCCGCGGGGCCAGCGTGCTGATCACGTCGACGGGCATCGGCGGGCCGTCGACCGCCATCGCCGTGGACGAGCTGGCCCAGCTGGGCGTGGACACCTTCATCCGGGTGGGAACCACGGGGGCGATCCAGGAGTCCATCGCCATCGGCGATGTCGTCGTCAGTACCGCCGCCGTCCGGCTGGACGGGGCCTCGACGCACTACGCGCCGATCCAGTACCCGGCGGTGGCCCACCACGACGTGCTGGTCGCGCTGATCGCCAGCGCCCGCGCGATCATGCCGTCGCTCGGCCGGCGCTATCACGTCGGCATCACGGCCTCGACGGACACGTTCTACCAGAGCCAGGAGCGGGATGACCTCTCCCGCCGGTACGTGCCGCGGCACCTGCAGGGGATGACCGAGGAATGGCGCCGACTGCGCGTGCTGAACTACGAGATGGAGGCGTCGACGCTGCTGACGCTCTGCCAGGTCTTCGGGCTGCGCGGCGGCTGTGTGACCGGCGTGATCAACACCCGGCGGCCCGAGGAGGGCGGCGAGACCATCAGGCCGGAGCACCTGCGCCTCGGCGAGGAGCACGCCATACAGGTCGGCATCAAGGCCATGGAGCTGCTGATCGAGGCCCGGACGTGACGGCGCCCCGGCCGGAGGCGGCTGTGCTATACTGTGAACGTTCGCTGGCAGTTGCGCCGACCTGGCGCTCGATCCGGCCTCGCCTCCGAAGCGTTCTTCCGCGTCCGGTGGGCGTGAATCGCAGTGCGGAAGAATGGCAACGCCCCGTGACGCGGGGCAGAGGAGGCGCCTCATGGCGTCCAAGCTGTACGTCGGTGGTCTACCCTATTCCACAACTTCCGAGGAGCTCCGTGAGCAGTTCGGCCGGTGCGGCACCGTCGTCTCGGCCAGCGTGATCACGGATCGGTTCTCGGGCCAGTCGCGCGGCTTCGGCTTCGTGGAGATGTCCACGCCGGACGAGGCCAAGGCGGCGATCGCGAGGTTCGACGGACAGCCGTTCGGCGGCCGTCGACTCAAGGTCGCGACGGCGAGCCCGCAGGGGGTCCGCGCCGGCCGCTCCGGCAAGGAGACGGCGGGCGGCGGCCGCTGGCGGTCGAGCCGCTGGTAAGCGACCCGGCCGCGCGCCGGGTCCACGACGAACACGGCGCAGGGGATGCCCCCTGCGCCGTTCCCGTTTCCCGTGCGGCAGGACGCCGCCGGCGATCAGCGCAGGGCGACCTCGCCGTGGCGACCGACCTGTCGCGCCAGAGCCGAGGCCACCTGGGGCTGGCGCCCGGTTCCCGGGGGAAGGGGAAAGGGCAGCCATGTCCCACCTGAGGCAGGCGGACCCCACCGGGCCGCCCTCGCCCGCCGAGAGGGCCCCGGTCGTCCTACAGGGGATAGCGGAGGCGAGCGGCGATGCCGCCGGCTGCGGCCAGGCCGCTGTGCTCGGCGACCGTCTCGACGGTGCCACCGGTCGCCAGCACCCGGTCCACGAGCGCGGCCCCGAGATCGACCTCGCGCGTGGGGCCCCCGCAGAGCCCGCAGGCGGGGCCGGTCTCCTGGAGCCCGCCGCACCGCTCGCATTCGCGTCCGGGCCGCCGGAGACCGGTCAGGATGTAGAGGCGATGGATCGCCGCCCGCCCCGCCGCCTCGAGCGTCCGGGCGCCGGCGGTCGCGCGTCCGCCCTTGGCCGCCTCCGTCAGGACCTCGTCCACGTCGGCCGCCTCGTCGCTCCGCTCGTGCAGCTCGAGTCGGGCGACCGCCCGGGCCAGGATCTCGCTGGCCGGCTCCCAGCGGCCGGCATGGATGTACCCCACCACGAGCGGCTGGAGCCGGTCGGGGAGATGCTCGCGAAAGGCAGCCAGCCGATCCTCCTGGCCGGCCAGGAGGATCCGCCGGATTCCCTGCGTCTCGACGACCTCGGTCAGTGCCCGAGCCACCGCCTCGAAGTGCTGCGCGCGATGGACCTCGATGTGCCGGGCATAGCGGGACTGGGCCAGCTGGGCCCAGCCGCCTCGCCGGTGATGTCCGGGGACCTCCCCTTCGAGCCGCACCTCCTCGTCGGGGCCGGTGGCGTGGAGGGGAAGCAGCCGGGCGCTCTCGCCGTCGACGAAGACCACCATCGCCGAGGCGTAGTCGTCCAGGACGGCTGTCAGCTGGCGGAGATCGGGTCGGTCGGCCACGACGAAGGTCTCCTCGAAGGGCGCCCGGACCGGGATCATCTCGCGCAGGCCGAGGGCCTGACAGGCGAAGAGCGCCACGCCGTGGGCCTCGGTCAGCCTGGCCTGCTCGATGAGCGCCTGCCCTTCCTGCTCGATCCAGTGGAGGTCGTCGGACGCCGCCAGCCCGGCCTCCCGGGCCCGGCGGAGCTCGCGGGTCAGGAATACGCGGGTGCGGTCGCGCTGGTGCTCGTCGGCCCATCGCGTGTTCAGGTAGACGCTCACGATACCGGGGCCGCGCAGGGCTGTCAGGCGCGACAGGCGCTCGGCAATCTCCCGAGGCGCCAGAGTCATGAGCGTCATGCCCGGCACGCGGTGCAGGTCGAATGCCAGGGCCTGGGACTCCTCGACCTGACGGGGAAATGGCCGGAACATCGGCCCGCTCCGCCCCCGCCTCGCCTCGCGATCGGCCCTCACGGGTGAGGTACGGCCACCCCCGCTGAGGCGCGCCTGCCTCGCCGGGTGCCCCCGGGGGTCCCGGAACCGCCCGATATCGCAGGCGGACGTGAATGGCACCGGGGTTGCGCAGAGCCCGGCGAGCAGGGAGGGTTCCCCGTGATGCTCGAGAAGCTCGATCATCCGCGCCGGATCGATCGGTTCATCGACTACTTCGGTGAGGCCCGGCCGGCCGGAGCCGCGAGCCGCGAGCGCGGGGACGCCGGTGCCGCCGTCCGGCTTGAGCCGCTGCGGGCGACCCGGGCCCGTGGGGCGCGGTCCCGCCGGCGCCCTCGATGACGGCCATGGGCGCCGAGATCGGCGACGACCTGGGCCCGGGCAAGGTGGTCCACGTCCGCGAACCCGGGCTCGGGCTCGACGCGGTCCTGGTCGTCGACAACGTCGCCCGGGGGCCGGCCATCGGGGGCCTTCGGATGGCGCCGGATGTGACCGTCGAGGAGTGCGTCCGGCTGGCGCGGGCGATGACGCTGAAGAACGCCGCCGCCGGCCTCCCGCACGGCGGCGGCAAGTCGGTGCTGCGCGGCGATCCTCGCATGGCCGCCGAGCGCAAGGAGCGCCTCATCCGGGCATTGGCCCACGCCCTCCGCCGCGAGGAGGACTACATCTTCGGGCCCGACATGGGGACCGACGAGACGTGCATGGCCTGGGTCGAGGACGAGATCGGCCGCGCGGTGGGACTGCCGCCTGCCCTGGGCGGGATTCCTCTGGACGAGATCGGCGCCACGGGCTGGGGGATCCGGCACGCCGCCGAGGTGGCGGCGTCGCACTGCGGCCTGGAGCTCCGGGGCGCCCGGGTCGTCATCCAGGGCTTCGGCGCCGTGGGCAAGCACAGCGCCCGGTTTCTCGGCGAGTGCGGCGCGGTGCTGGTGGCCGCCTCCGATTCGCGCGCGGCCGTTTACAGCCCGGCCGGCCTGGACGTGGCGCGGCTCATCGCCCTGAAGGGGCAGGGCCGGAGCGTCGGCGACTACGAGCACGGTCAGCGGCTTCCGCCGGAGGCGATTGTCGACGTCGAGTGCGAGATCTGGATCCCGGCGGCGCGTCCCGACGTCGTCCGCGAGGACAACGTGGACCGGCTCAGGACCCGGCTGGTCCTGCAGGGCGCGAACATCCCCTTCACGCCCGGCGCCGAGCAGGTGCTGCACGATCGCGGCGTCCTGGTCGTCCCCGATTTCATCGCGAACGCCGGGGGCGTGATCTGCGCGGCCATGGAGTACCGCGGGGCGACCCGGGCGGCGGCCTTCGCCGCCATCGAGGAGAAGATCCGCGCCAACACCGGGGCGGTGCTCGAGGCCGTCCGGGCGCGGCACGTGACGCCCCGGCAGGCGGCGCTGGACCTCGCCATCGCGGAGGTGAAGCAGGCGATGCGGTACCGCCGCTTCTCGATCCTGTGACCGGCCGCGCCGGATGGACGCCCCGGGCCGCCGTGGCGCGCCGGGCTGCCCGCCCCGTCCGGCACGCCACCGACGTCTCGGCGGCCTCGCGCCCGGCGTTTCGCGCGCTCGCGACACGGGTGGATCGAGATCGTGCTCGGCGAGCGTGCCACCTGGGGCAAAGGGTACGCCACCGAGGCCATGTCGGCCTGCACGGCCCACGCGTTCCGGGAGCTCGGTCTGGAGAAGGTGCTGGCCTCGGTGTACAGCGGCAACGAGGCGAGCCTGCGCGTGCTGGCGCGGCTCGGCTACCGACAGGTCGGGCTCCTCCGCCGCCACGCCTTCTTCGGGGGGGCCTGGCACGACGAGTGGCTGGGCGAGATCCTCCGCGCCGAGTGGGAACGGCCTCCGGCGTGACGCGCTAGGCCGAGCAGGCGAGCCCGGCCCGAAGCCAGGCCGGCCTCACGCCCAGCCGGGTCATGGTCGCCAGCACCCGCTCCGGCCGCCCCCAGTCGCTCCACTCGACGCCCTGAACCGGGAGCACGGCCAGATTGGCGGCCCCGCGCCCCAGCACCGAGCTGGAGAAGTTCACGCGCGGCAGACCCGCGTACACCGCCTCCATGGCCGCCGCCTCGCCCGGCGTGCCGAGGGCTGTCCGGGCCGGCGCGAAGGCCTCCAGGAGGGCGGGCTCCGTTCGCCGGACGAGGCTGAGAAGCGCCGGGACTCCGGCCACGATCACGAAGCTGTTCCAGAGGGCGCCGCCGAGCAGCAGCGCGCGGGCCAGCTGGAGGTCCGGCTTCTCGCGGAACCGCCGGACCCGCCGCACGGGGCCGACGATCGGCTCGCCCGGCTCGATCCAGCCGTAATCCGGCTCGGCCCGGTCCGGCGCGATGCCGAGCAGGACGATCAGGTCCGGCCGGCGCTCGGCGGCGGCAAAGGCGACCTCGACCTGCGCCATGAAGAGGGCCTCGTCCGAGACGTAGTGGTCCGAGGGGAGGATGACCGCGCCGGCCAGCGGATCCAGGGCCGCGATGCGGAGCAGCGCATAGAGGATGGCCGGCGCCGTGCCGCGACTCGCCGGCTGGACCACCAGCGAGCCGGCAGGGACGTCGTGCACGAGCGGCGCGAAGAAGCGCCGGTGCGCGGCGGTGACCACGAGCAGCGTGCGGCGGGCGGGCACGGCCAGGGCCGCCCGCCGCCGGGTGCTGTCCAGCAAGGTCTCGCCGCCCAGCAGCCGGCAGAACTGCTTGGGGCGCTCGTCGCCGCTGATCCGCGTGGTCAGCGGCCGCAGGCGGAGCCCCTCGCCGCCGGCCAGGATGACGGCCCATCGCCCCCGGGCCTCGCTCATCGTCCACCCTCCTCCGATCGCGCGGCGGAGCGCAGCGCTGCAACGCGCCTGCCAGACCGCGAGCACGGCCAAGCCCGCGCCG
>JBBIIW010000128.1:0-7527 GCA_037446305.1 Candidatus Rokuibacteriota bacterium | reverse complement strand
GCGCCGACTTCTCGCAGGCCATGCTGCGCCTGGCGCGGGCCAAGGCGCGGGCGGCGGGCGGCGGGCGCGTTGCCCTGCTGGCCGCCGACGCGCAGGCCCTGCCCTTCGCCGACGGCGTCTTCGCCTGCGTCGTCTCCGCGTTCCTCCTTCGCAACCTGGACGACCTGGCGGGCGGCCTGCGCGAGATGCGCCGGGTGGCGGCGGCGGGGGGGCGGGTGGTGGCCCTCGACATCGTCCAGCCTGCGACGCCCCTCTGGTCCTCGCTCTTCAGACTCTACTTCAACCGCGTGGTGCCGGCCGTGGGCGCCCTCGTGGCAGGCGACCGTCAGGCCTACACCTACCTGCCCCGCTCGGTGGCCCGCTTCGTCACCCCGGCGGAGCTGGCCGCGCTCATGCGCGCGACCGGGCTGCGGGACGTGCGCTGGCGCGCCCTGGGCCTGGGCACGATCGCCCTCCACGTCGGCGTCGTCTAGCCGAGGCCGGCCAGGAACTCCTCCAGCGCGCGGACGACGGCCGGAGGGTCGTCGAGCACCACGTGGTGGTAGGCGCCGGCCACCTCCACGACGGTCGCCCGGGGGATGGCGGCCGCCATGCGCCCGGCCTGGTCGCGGGGCAGGATCGGGCTCAGCTCGCCACGGAGGATCAGGGTGGGCGCCGTGATGCGCCCCAGCAGCCGCCAGGTGTCGGCTGGCCGCCGCTGCCGGTTGGCCTCGGGATCGAAGCGCCGGACCCACGCGCCGTCCCGCTGGACGATCCCGGTGGCCGCCAGGTGCTGCAGCAGCGCGCGGTCGGCCCGCGTGTCAGGCGGCAGCAGCCGGAAGGCGGCCGTGGCCGCCTCGCGGCTCTCGTGCCGCCGGGCCGGCCGGGCGGCGCGCTCGCGCATGCGGGTCAGCCGCTCCTCGGGGATCGCCGGCCTCGAGTCGACGACGATCAGCCCCCGCACGCGCTCGGGATGCCAGGCGGCGAAGGCGATCGCGTTATGGCCCCCCATGGAGTGTCCGACCACGGTCGCCTCCGGCCAGCCCAGGGCATCGAAGAGGCCCAGCAGGTCGGACGCGAAGTCCTCGGTGGCGTAGGCCGGCGGCCGCGCCCAGCCGCTCTGGCCATGGCCGCGCTGGTCCAGCGCGATGACGCGGAAGCGGTCGGCGAACGCCGGTGCGACTCCATCGAACCAGTGGGCGTGCGCGGCCCCGCCGTGCAGGAAGCAGAGCGGGGGCCGTCCCGGATCTCCCCACGACAGGAAGTGTAGGCGGAGTCCGTGAACCACTACGAACTCGCTGCTCGCTGAAGCACAGCCGAACGCCGCGCTCGTCACCGCCGCGAATTCTAATGAGTTCGCATCAGCGCCGACATTTTTCTTGGTGGCCCTCCCGCCGTTGGCTAGGGTCGGAATAGGGAATGTCCGAAGTCAATCCGGTCGGGCGACGCCGCCACGTCCTCGACGGTGCCTATACCGTCGCGCTCCTGGCCATGGCCATCCTGCACGGGGTGATCATCCTCGGGCCCGACTCGCTGCGTGCCACCCCGCTCCCCACCGACCCCGGGCCGGCCCCCGTCAGCTCCGCCACGGAGGCCGCGGACGACCCCGAGCGCGCGCTCGCGCTGCTGCCCCGGACGGCCGCCGACGCGCCGCCGCGGAGCGCCTCCCTGGCGCCCCTGCCCTCCTGGGAGCCGACCATCAGCCGCCGGTCGCCGGACCTGGGCGAGGCGCTGGCCGCCATCCCGGAGGTCCCCCCGCCCACGATCCGGGGCGCGTGGCCGGCCGTCGTCTCGGTCCGCGTGCTCGACCCCGAGGGGCATCCGGTGGTCGGGGCCTCCGTCGTGGCCGGCGGTCGCGAGCACCGGACGAACTTCGAGGGGGCCATCAGCGTCACCGGTGTGCCTGCGGACACCCCCATCCTCGTGAAGATGCCGGGCTACCGGAAGGCGGTGCTGGCGCCGGGTCCGGAGGAGTCCCGCCGGGCGGTGCTGGAGCCGCACGTGGTCAAGGCCGCCTACCTCACCTACTACGGCATCGCCCACGACCGCACCCGGGGTCGGGTCTTCGACCTGCTGGCGCAGACGGAGCTCAACGCGGTCGTTATCGACGTCAAGGGCGACCGGGGCTGGATTCCCTACCGGACCCAGGTTCCGGCGGCGCTGGCGGCCGGGGCCCAGGGGCCTGTCATCCTCCGGGACTTCGAGACCCTGCTGGCCCGGCTCAAGGCTCGAGGCATCTACACGATCGCCCGCATCGTCGTGTTCAAGGACAACGTGCTGGCCGCCAGCCGCCCGGAGCTCGCCGTCATCAACGCGACGACCGGGCAGGCCTGGATCGACAACGAGCGCCTGGCCTGGGTGGACCCGTTCCGCGAGGAGGTCTGGGACTACAACATCGCGATCGCCCGGGAAGCGGCCGAGAAAGGATTCGACGAGATCCAGTTCGATTACGTCCGCTTCCCCACCGACGGCCGGCTGGGGGCGGCGCGGTTCGCCCGACCCAGCACCACCAGGAGCCGGCTGGAGGCCATCGCGGGGTTCCTGGCCCGCGCCCGCCGGGAGCTGGGCCCCACCGGCGCCTTCGTGGCCGCCGACGTGTTCGGCTACACCGCCTTCAACGAGAACGATACCGACATCGGCCAGCGCATCGAGGAGCTGGCGCCCCACCTCGACTACCTGTGCCCGATGGTCTACCCCTCGGGCTACCACGTGGGCATCCCCGGCTTCCGCAACCCCGTGGCCCACCCCTACGAGGTCGTCCACGAGAGCGTCAAGCTGATCCGCCGCCGGGCGGCCGGGCACCGGGTGCGTGTGCGCCCGTGGCTGCAGGACTTCCGCGACTACGCGTTCGACCGCCGGTACTTCGGGGTGAACGAGATCCGGGCCCAGATCCGCGGCGCGGACGAGGCCGGCAGCACGGGCTGGATGCTGTGGAACCCCCGCAACCGCTACACGGGCGAGGCGTTGCGCCCGGAGAGTCCGGTCGCCGCCAGGTGATCCGCCTCGCGGCTGCGGCCGGTGTCCTCCTCGCGCTGGCCTCCCTGGCCGGGGCCTCCGGGCCCGCCGGCGCGCAGACGCTGCCGCCCAACGAGCTGGGACGGGTGATGATCCTCGAGTACCACCGGATCGACGTGCCGGAGCACCGGTGGACGCGGACCCCCGAGAACTTCCGGCGCGACCTGGAGACGCTCTACCGCCGGGGCTACCGGCTGCAGGCCCTGAACGACCTGCTGGACGGCAGGATCACCGTCCCGGGCGGCACGACCCCGGTCGTCCTCACCTTCGACGACTCCTCGCCCGGCCAGTTCCGGTACCTGGAGCGCGACGGGCGGCTCGAGATCGACCCCCGCTCGGGCGTGGGCATCCTGGAGCGGTTCATCGAGGAGTTCCCCGACTTCGGTCGGGCGGCCACCTTCTATGTCCTGCCCGGGGCCAGCCGGCCCAACCGGCTCTTCGACCAGCCCGAGCACGCGGGACGGAAGCTGCAGTTCCTGGTCAGCCGCGGCTACGAGATCGGCAACCACACGCTGTGGCACGCCAACCTGGGCAAGTACGACGAGCGCGTCGTGCGCGAGCAGATCGCGGAGGCCCAGGTCTGGATCCAGCGCCACGTGCCGGGCTACCGGCCGCGGACGCTCGCCCTGCCGCACGGCGTCTACCCTCGCGAGGTGGCCTGGGCGCTGCAGGGCGCGAGCGGCGGCACCACCTACCGGCACGACGCCGTGCTGATGGTGGCCGGTGGTGCGGCCCCCTCGCCGTTCGCCCGGGCCTTCGACCCCGTCCGGCTGCCGCGCATCCAGGCCGTCGAGCGCGACCTCGCCTACTGGCTCGGCTACTTCGACCGCCGCCCGCAGGAGCGGTTCGTGAGCGACGGCGACCCGGCCACGATCGCCGTCCCGGCCGGCCTCCGCGACCGGCTTCGCTCACCGCTCCCCTGGGCCCTGCGCATCGTCGAGCGGTCCGCGAGCGCCGCGGCCGGCGCCGACGCCCCCAGCGCCGGCATCCGCGCCCGCTGACGGCGCGGAGCCTCGAGGCCGCCGCCGGGGATCAGGGATAGATCAGGTGCGGGGCGCGCCGGCTGAGAAAGCTGGTCCGCTCCATTTCGGCCCACGCCAGCAGCCGGTCCAGCGGCTCGCCCCTGAGGAACGCCCACATCGTCGGCCGGTGCACCAGCAGATGCTGGATGGGCTCGGGCCGGAACTGGTCGCGGTGCAGCGTCCGGAGCGTCGAGGCCACCGCGAACCCCACGGTGACCGGCCGGAGGGCGTCGCGGTCGGTCACGACCAGGCGCACCCCGAAGCAGGGCTCGCCGGCGTACTTGTCGGCATCCGGCGTGAACTGCACGGGCTCGAACCTGACCCCGGGCAGGCGCTGCCGGTTCAGCGTGGCGGCCAGCGTGTGGGGCTCGACCCAGGGCGCGCCCACCACCTCGAAGGGCGCCTCGGTGCCGCGGCCGACCGACAGGTTCGTGCCCTCCAGCAGCCCGATGCCCGCGTAGAGCAGCGCCTGGGTGACCGAGCGGATGTTCGGTGAGGGGTTCACCCACGGCAGCCCCGTCTCGTCGAACCAGCGGTCGCGGTCCCAGCCCACCAGCGGGAAGACGGTCAGCGAGACCGGCAGGCGGCGCTCGGAGGCGGCCAGCCGCGCGAACTCGCCGATCGTGAGGCCGGTGCGCACCGGCAGCGGGTGCGGCGCCGTGAACGAGCGGAGGTCGGGGTCCATCACCGGGCCCTCCACGACGCGGCCGTTGATCGGGTTCGGACGGTCGAGGACGACGACCGGGATCCGGCGCCTGGCGGCCTCCTCCATCACGTAGAGCAGCGTGGTCAGGTAGGTGTAGTAGCGGACGCCCACGTCCTGGATGTCGTAGACCAGCAGCGTGATGCCGTGGAGCATCTCGGAGGTCGGCCGCCGGGTCGCGCCGTAGAGACTCCAGATGGGCCGGCCGGTGGCCGCGTCCCGACCGTGGGGCACGTCGCTGTTGGCGTCGCCCGCGATGCCGTGCTCGGGCGAGAAGATGGCACCCAGCCGCACACCGGGGGCGGCGGCCAGCAGGTCGATGCCGCGGCGTCCCTGGGCGTCCACCCCGGTGTGGTTGGTGACCAGGCCCACGGTGTGCCCGCGGAGCGGAGCGAACTTCTGCTCGACCAGCGTGTCGAGCCCGGTGCGGACGACCGTCGGGGCCGAGGCGCGCCGCGGTCCGGCGTCGGGCGCGCCGCCGTCATCGGCCGCTGGCGAGCTGGGGCCCGGCTCGGCGATGAGCGGGGGCGCGAAGAGGGCGGCGCCCACGGCCGCGGCCACCCGCATCCGCAGCTCGCGGATGGCGGCCGCCCCGCCCCCCGTCGGGTGCACGCGGTTGGTCAGGATGAGCATGTAGATCCGGCTGGCGGGGTCCAGCCAGACGGCGGTGCCGGTGAACCCGGTGTGCCCCACGGCGCCGGCGGGGAAGAAGGGGCCCATCGTCCGCGAGTAGTCGGAGGCCATGTCCCAGCCCAGCGCGCGCTCGCCGGCCGCGTCGGGGTCGGGCTCGAACATCATCCGCACGGTGGCCGGCCGGAGTATCCGCCGGCCCTCGAACTCGCCCTCGGCCACCAGCATCCGGCAGATGCGGGCCAGGTCCGTGGCCGTGGAGAACAGCCCGGCGTGCCCGGCGACGCCGCCGAGCAGGCGCGCCCGTGGGTCGTGCACGACGCCCCGCAGCACGGCGCCGTTGTAGAACTCCGTGGGCGCCACCCGCGACCGCAGCCGGGCGTCGGGATTGAACATGGTGTCCTGCAGCCCCAGCGGCTCGAAGAGCACGCGCTGCAGGTAGTGGTCCAGGCGCTCGCCGGTCACCCGGCGCACCACCTCGCCCAGCAGGATGAAGCCGGTGTCACTGTACTGGAAGCCGCCCCCGGGCCGGTAGTCGAGCGGGCGGCGCGCCAGGAGGTGGGCGGCGCGCGGGAAGCCGCCGGCCAGCAGCTCGCTGCGCGGGATGGCCGGGAAGCCCGCCGTGTGGGTGAGCATCCGGCGGATCGTCACCTGGCGGAAGTGGCCGTGGTGGAACTCCGGCAGGTACCGGCCGAGCGGCGCGTCCAGGTCGAGGCGCCCGCGCTCGACCAGCGACATGACGGCGATGCTGGTGGCCAGCGGCTTCGTGAGCGAGGCGATGTCGAACACGGTGTCCGTCGTCATCACCTGCGGGGCCGGCACCATCGCCCGCCAGCCGAAGGCGCGCAGGTAGAGGGTGGCGTCCCCGCGGCCGACCAGCACGACGACGCCGGGGATCTCCCCGGAGACGATGGCGTCCCGGGCCGCCTCGTCGACGCCGGTCAGCTCGAGGCCCGGGGACGGCCGGGGCGCGAGCAGGATTCCGAGCAGCGTCGCCACGACGATGAGGACCGGCACGCGGCGATCTTACACCGGGCCCCTCGCCCCGACCGCCGGTTGCGGACCGGCGTGGTACGGTAGGTGACAACATGGCGCGGGTCTTCGTCACGGGGGGCACGGGATTCGTGGGACAGGCCGTCGTCCAGGCCCTGACCCGCCACGGCCACCACGTCCGCTGCCTGGTGCGGCCGGGCTCCGGGGCCCGCCTGGACGCCTCGAGCGCCGTCGAACGCGTCACGGGCGATGTGCTCGATTCCACCGGGCTCGCGCCCCTCGTCGCGGGGTGCGAGGCCGTCGTCCACCTCGTCGGCATCATCCGCGAGCATCCGGGCCGCGGCATCACCTTCGAGCGCCTGCACGTGGAGGCGACCCGCAACGTCCTGGCCGCCGCGGCGGCGGCCGGGGCCCGCCGCTACGTCCACATGAGCGCGCTCGGGACCCGGGCCGACGCCCGGGCCCGGTACCACCGCACCAAGTGGGCGGCCGAGCAGGCGGTGCGCGAGAGCGGGCTGGCGTGGACCATCGTCCGGCCCTCGATCATCTACGGGCGGGGGGACGGCTTCGTCACGATGCTGGCGCGTCTGGTGCGCTGGCTGCCCGTCGTGCCGGTCATCGGCTCCGGCACGAGCCGCCTGCAGCCGGTGCCGGTCGAGCAGGTGGCCGAGGCCTTCGCCCGGGCCATCGCCATGCCGGAGGCCGAGAAGCAGACCTACGAGGCGGGCGGGCCCGACCAGGTGACGATGCCGGAACTGCTCCGGCTCATCGCCAGCGCCCTGGGCCGGCCGGGGGTGCGGATCGTCCACGTGCCGCTGGGGCTGGTGCGGCCGCTGGCCGGCGCTCTCCACCGCCTGCCCGGCTTCCCCGTCACGCCCGACCAGCTGCTGATGCTCGAGGAGGACAACATCTGCGACCCGCGGCCGTTCTTCTCCGCGTTCGGGCTCGCCCCGGTGCCGCTGGCGGCCGGGCTGGCGCGCGTCCTGGCCTGACGGCGATGCCCTTCAGGACCCGGCCCGGCCAGCCGCGCGACCTCCTGGCCCTTGTGGAGGCCGAGGTGCGCGAGCGCCTCGAGGAGGCCGTGGACCACGTGAGCCTGGACGTCATGGTGCAGCGCCGCCGGGCCCGCGGCCTGCCCGCGCCCGAGGCCGGCAGCGCCCGGGACCGCGCGGAGTTCGAGGCGGG
>JBBIIW010000127.1:0-7528 GCA_037446305.1 Candidatus Rokuibacteriota bacterium | reverse complement strand
GGGTGACGCTCCGTCACCCGCCACCGGCGTCCTGCTGCTGAGCCTCGCGTGCTTCGCCGCGCTGGCCGCCGCCGTCGCGCTCGTCGAGACGCCGGCGCTCGACCGGGCGATCCGGGACGGCCTGCTGGCGCTCGCGAGCCCCGCCCTGGTCGGCTTCCTGGAAGTGGCGAACCGGGCCGGCGACAAGCACGTGCTGGTGCCGGCCGTGGCGCTGTTCTTCCTCGTGTTCCGCCGCGCGCGGGAGCGATGGTGGGTGTGGGTCGTCCTGATGGTCGCCGCGCCCCTGCTGGAGGGGCTGCTGAAGGAGCTCTTCGAGCGCCCGCGTCCCGAGGGCGGCGGCCTGGCCTTCCCGAGCGGCCACGCCACCGCCGCCGCGGCCTTCTTCGGCGCCGTCTTCTACGCGGCCGGCGCGCTCGACTCGCCGCGCGTCCGGATGGCGGTCCGGACGCTGGCCCTGGTAGCGGTGATCCTGGTGGCCCTGGCCCGGGTGGTCCTGCGGGCCCACTGGCCGTCCGATGTCCTGGCCGGGGCCGCGCTCGGCCTGGCGCTGGCCTCGGCAGCGGCCCTGATGGCCGGCGCCCGCTACGCCCCGGCCGAGGAGGGCTGAGGGGGCGGCGCGGCCAGCGCCGCCGTCACCATCTCCCGGATGCCGTCCCGCTTGAACGGCTTGCCGACCAGGTAGTCGACGCCGCGGGACTCGGCCTCGGCCGGGTCGATGCGGTCGCCCCAGCCGGTGACCATGGCGACCGGCGTGCCCGGCCGCCACTGCTTGACCAGCCGCGCGACCTCCCACCCCGACAGGCCGGGCATGCCCAGGTCCGTGATGACGAGGTCGAAGGCCTCGCGCTCCACCAGCGCCAGCCCGGCCTCGCCGTCGGCGCACACCACGACCTCGTGACCGTCGCGCCGCAGGACGTCGCCCAGCACGTCGCCCACCTCACGCTCGTCGTCGATCACCAGCACCCGGCCCTTGCGGTGGGACGTCGCCGGCGGCCGGGCCGCCGTCTCCACCGTCCCCTCGCCGGCCAGGGGGAAGCGGATGACGAAGGTGCTGCCCTGCCCCAGCTGGCTCTGCACCTCCAGGTCGGCGCCGTGGCGGGTCACGATGCCGTAGACGACGCTCAGCCCCAGCCCGGTGCCGCGCTCGCCCTTCGTGGTGAAGAAGGGATCGAAGATGCGCTGCCGGACGTCCTCCGACATTCCCACCCCCGTGTCGCTCACGGCGCACACGACCCGGTCGCCCTCGACCGCCGTCCGCAGGGTGACCCGGCCACCGTCGGGCATGGCGTCGAGGGCGTTGAAGACGATGTTGGTGAGAGCCTCGCGGATCTCCGAGGGGTCGCCGGCGATGGGCGGCGTGGGGCCGGTCTCCGTCACCACGTCGTACTGGATGCCCTTGGACTGCGCCTCGTCCTTCCAGCGGGTACGCGTGACCTCCACCACCTCGTCGATGAGCTGGGTGAGGTTCACCGGCTGGAAGGGCCGCGAGCGGCGCATGCGGGTGAACTCCTGGATGCGCTTGACCGTCTGGGCCGCATCCAGGGCCACCTTGATGATCACGTTGAGCTGGCGCTGCAGCTCGGGGTCCTCGGTCTCGTTCAGGAGCACCTCCGCCCGGCCCACGATGATGGCCAGGACGTTGTTGAAGTCGTGCGCCACGCCGCCCGCCATCTCCCCCAGCGCCCGCAGCCGCTCGCCCTGGACGATGCGCTGCTGGGATTCCTCGACCGCGCGCAGCGCCGCCCGGAGATCGCCGTACAGCCGGCTGTTCTCCAGGGCGATGGCGGCCTGGTCGGCGAAGGTCTGCAGCAGCGCCACCTCGGCCGTCGAGAACACGCGGCGGGCCGTGTCGCCGATCCCGATCACGCCGACGATCTCCCGCTTCACCCGCAGGGGCACGGCCAGGTAGCCACGCAGCCCCAGCGCCCGCACGTGCTCCCGGAGCTCGCCGGGCAGCGCCAGGGCCCCGTCCTCCAGGATGTCCGCCGACCAGACCGGGGCGCCCTCCTGCGCCGCCCGGCCGGCCACGCCGGTCCCGGCCGGGAGAACGGGCAGCAGCCGGGCCAGGGCCCGGGCGTCGCCCCGGGAGGCGATGAGCTTCAGCGAGCCGTCCGGCTGCAGCAGCCGCAGCACCGAGAAAGTGCCGCCCAGGAGCAGCAGGGAGCTCTCCACGATGCGCTCGCCCACATCCGCCGCGTCCAGGCTCTCGGTCAGCATGCGGGCCAGCCGGGCCAGCTCCTCCGCCTCCCGGCGCCGCCGCGTGGCCTCCGAGTACAGCCGCGCGTTCTCGATGAACATCGCCGCCTGGTCGCTGATCCCCTCCACCAGCCGGATCTCCTCGGCGGTGAACTGCCGGCGCTCCTGCCACCAGACGACGAAGAAGCCGCCGATGGGCTGCCCCTTGGCGGTCATGGGCACGAACAGCAGCGACTGGTGGGGAAACCGCTCCACCGTCGTCCGGTCCAGCCGGGGATCGTTGAGCACGTCGTCCGACCACAGGGTCTGCCCCCGCTGCCAGGCCTCCTCGAGGCCGGCGTGGCCCCGGATGGGCACCGGGTACTGCAGGAACTTCTCGTAGAGCTCCTCGGGGACGTGGTAGCCGGCGACCGGCCGGAGCACGCCGGCCTCGGTGTCGGCCAGGTAGGCGCCGACCATGTCGGCGCCCAGGGCCCCGGCGATCTCCCGCGCCACCCGCCGGAGCGTCTCCGTGGGATCCAGCGTCGAGCTGAGCTGGCGCGTGATGGTGAGCAGGGTCTCCGTCTCCCGCAGACGGGCCTGGGTCTGCCGGTACAGCCGCGCCTTCTCGATGGCGACCGCGGCGTGGGCGGCGATGCCCCGGGCCAGGGCGATCTCCTTGGGGCTGAAGGGGCGGGCCTGTCCCGGCGTGTGGGCCGCCATGACGCCCATGAGCCGCCCGCCGCTCACCAGCGGGATGATGAGCATCGCCCGGATGGCGAGGGCGGCGACCGTCGCGGGCGGCAGGCCGACCTCCCCCTCGGCCTGGACGACGACCGGCTCCTGGGTCTCGATGGCGCGCACGACGGCCGGGATGCGCGGGCGGCCCCGGAAAGCGCCGTACGCCTCGCGCTGCTCGGCCGGCAGGCCGTAGCTGGCCGCCGGCACCAGGCCGCCCTCGGCCGGATCGACCAGGAACAGGCTGCACTGGCTCGTCCCCAGCAGCGGGGCGGTCGTGCGCACCACGGTGTCCAGGAGCTCGTCCAGGTCCCGGACGCTCTCCACCGCCTGCGCCAGCCGGAGCAGGCTCGCCGACACCTCGGCCTCCTCCTTCTGGGCGGCGAAGAGACGGGCGTTCCAGATGGCCACCGCGGCCGACGTCGCCAGCGCCTCCACCAGCGCCACCTCCTCGCGAGCGAACGTGCGGGGCTGACGGCTGGCGACGGTCAGGATGCCGACCGGCTGGTCCTCCAGCATCAGCGGCACGCCGAGGTAGGACACCAGGCCCTCGTCCCGGACCCGGTCCTGGTTCCGGATGCGGGGATCCGTGCGCAGGTCGTCCACGACCACCGACGTGCGGTGCTCGACGATCCAGGCGATCAGGCCGGCGCCCTCGCCGGCCCGCACCCGTTCGGGCGGCACCTCGTACGTGACCCCCGCCTGCGCCCGCAGCCGGAACTCGGGCCGGTCCCCCTCCCGCAGCCAGATCCGCACGACACAGTCGGTCTCCAGCCGCTGCCGCACCAGCTCGGCCAGGCGGTGCAGGACCTCGCTCAGCTCCAGCGTGCTGGCCAGGAGGCGACCGGCCTCCACCAGGCTCTGGGCCTCGGCCGCCCGCTGGGCGGAGCCGGCGTACAGGCGGGAGTTCTCCACGGCGATGGCCACCTGGTTGGCCACGATCTTCAGCAGCTGTTCGGTCTCCAGCCGGGCTCCCGCCGGCACGGCGTGGCGCGCCGTCATGACGCCGAGCGCGCGGCCGTGCACGGTCAGGGGCAGCCTCCACTCGGCTTCGGCCGCCGCCTCCGCGTCCGCAGACCCGTCCAGGACGCCGCGCCAGGCTCGCTCCCGGGGACCCTCGGCGGCGATGCGCAGCCCGGGAGGATCGCTCAGCTCCACGGCCAGGGACTCGACCCCCAGGGCGCGGGCCAGGGCGGGCAGCAGCTGCTCCAGCAGGGCCCGGAGGTCCAGGTTCGAGGTGACGTCCTGCACGGCGCCGTGCAGCGCCTCGAGCTGGGCGGCCCGGCGCAGGGACTGCTGGTTGAGCCGCTTCAGCTCCTCCACCTGGTTGACCAGCCGGGACACCAGGCGCTGGTTCAGCTCGCGGAGGTAAACGCCGGCGGCCTGCTCCTCCACGCGCTCCCGCTTGCCGCGCAGGAACTCGCCCACCTGCCGGGCGAAGGTGTCGGGGTCGATCGGCTTGGCGATGTACCCGTCGCAGCCGGCCACCAGGGTGCGCTGGCGATCGCCCTCCATGGCGTAGGCCGTGACCGCGATGATCGGCACCTGGGCCAGCGCGGGGAAGGACTTGAGGATCACCCCCACCTCGTAGCCGTCCACGCCGGGCAGGTTGATGTCGAGGAGGATCAGCGCCGGCTGCTCCCGCACCGCCGCCTCGATGCCGGCCAGGCCGTCCTCGGCGTCCACCACCGTGTAGCCCTCGGCCTCCAGCAGCGCCCGCACCAGCATGCGGTTCTCCGGATTGTCCTCGATGTGGAGGATCGTGACCGGGCCGCGCTCGCGCCGCAGGGCGCCGACAGTCATGGCCGGCGGCCCCTCAGGACGAGACCGGGACGGCGGCGGCGGGCAGGGTGAAGTGGAAGGTGGAGCCGGCGTTCTCCCGGCTCTCCGCCCACATCCGCCCGCCATGCAGCTCCACGAACTTCTTGCTGATGGCGAGGCCCAGCCCGGTACCGGCCACGTCGCGCGAGATCGGGTTGTCCAGGCGCTCGAAGGGCTCGAAGAGCCGTCCGAGGTCCTGCGTCCGGATGCCCACCCCGGTGTCGCTCACGCTGACCTGGATGGTGCCGTCCTGGTGGCGGGCGCTGACCACCACCCGGCCACCGGGGGTGAACTTGATGGCGTTGGAGATGAGGTTCAGGAGCACCTGCCGCACCTTGGTGCGATCGCCCGAGACCCGCGGGAGGTCGCCGGCGACGTCCTTCTCCAGGCGCAGCGGCTTGCCGCGCGTGAGCGGCATCGAGGACTCCACGCACTCGTCGATCAGCGCCGCCAGCTCGAACTCCACCTGCTCCAGCACCATCCGGCCGGCCTCGATGCTGGAGATGTCCAGGATGGAGTTGATGAGCTGGAGCAGGTGCTGGCTCGAGGAGTGAATGGAGCGCACGTAGGCCTCCTGCCGCTCGTTGAGCTCGCCGTCCAGGCGGTTCAGGAGCACCTTGGAGAAGCCGATCACGGAGTTGAGCGGCGTGCGCAGCTCGTGCGACACGCTGGCCAGGAACTGCGACTTGAGGCGGCTGGCCTGCAGGAGCTGGGCGTTCGACTGGCCCAGCTCCTCGTACAGCCGGGCGTTCTCCAGCGAGATGGCGGCCTGGGTGGCCAGGAGCATCAGCACCCGCAGCTCCTGGTCGTCGAAGATCTCGCCCGAGAGCTTCTCGCCCAGCAGCAGGATGCCCAGCAGCTTGTTCTCCGTCTTCACGGCGACGATCAGGGAGGCGTCCAGCTCCTCCAGCTCGTTCTCGGCGCCCTCGAAGAACTCGGCGATCCGCGGGTTGAGGCGCAGCTCGTCCTTGACCAGCACCTCGTCGGACTGCCGCAGCCACTCCACCAGCCGGCCGTCCCCGCGGATGGGCCGGGTGCCGACCGACTGGTCGAGGGCGCTCTCCTCCAGGGCCACCGTGAACGTCCGCCCGCCTTCCTCCTCCAGGAGGAGCGCGCAGTGGGTCAGCGGCACGCCCCGGAGCAGCCCGTGGAGCAGGGCGTGCATCAGCGCGTCCACGTCCAGGATGCGGCTCATCCGCGTGCTCAGGGCCAGCAGCGTGTCGTAGGAGCCGCGGCGCCGGCTGAACACGACCCGCTGGATGCCGTCTTCCAGGGTCTTGCCCAGCGGGCCCAGCAGCAGCGTGATGACGACGCCCATCGGGATCATCACCCATAGCGCGCTGGCGCCTTGCAGGGCGAACACGCGCTCGACCACCCGGGTGGCGCCGGCCAGAACGCCGATGATCACGCCCCCGGCCAGGGCGTACACCGCCGCCTTCTTGACGGCCACGCTGACGTCGAACATGCGGTAGCGGATGATGCCGATGCCCAGCAGGACGGCGCAGACGGCATTGGCCGGGATGCCCAGGGGATACACACGGTCGAGGGCCGGGAAGGACGGGGCCAGGATGAATCGCACGAAGTCCAGGACCCCGGCCACCAGGGTCATGGCCGAGCCCACCAGCAGGAGCAGGGCGCGGTTGCGGCGGAAGCTGGACGTGATCGTCCGGTAGGACCGACCGAGCAGGACCAGCCCGGCGATGACGAAGGCGTAGAGGTAGACGAGGAACGCGATGTAGAGCGGGCCGGCGGCCGGCGCCCAGCCCCAGTACGTCGCCACCACGCCGCGCATGAAGAGCGGCGAGCCGCTGAGGTTGGCGATCAGGAACACCACCACCAGCCCGTATCCGGCGGCCAGCGAGCGGCGGCGCCGGGCCGTCAGGTCGAGGAAGATCAGGACGAAGTGGTAGTAGAAGACGGGGACGGCGATGATCCCGACGTGGATCACGATCTCCCACAGCGCGGCGGTGGCGGGATCGGGGGCCAGACGCAGGAAGAAGACGCCGAGGTTCCAGACCGCCATCGCGCTGACGAAGTAGACGAACAGCCGGTTCAGCCGGCTGCCGGGATTGCGGGCCAGGGCGATGGCGGCCAGGGAGACGTTGAGGATGCCGGCCGCTAGCGCGACGAGGTTATGGGCTGTCACCTACGCTCCCGTCACCGGCGCCGGGGGCGGCGGGAAGCAGGTACCGGTCCTTTCTCCGCTGCGCCTCGATCTCATCCCGGAGGATCCCAAAGACCATAATGTCCCAGTAGCGGCCGTTTTTGAAAGCGGCTTTCCGGAGGACCCCTTCCTGGACGAAGCCGTTGCGGAGCAGGCTGTTGATGCTCAGCTGGTTGTACGCGTACACCTTGCACTCGATGCGGCGCAGCCCGAGCACGTCCACGCCGTAGGCGATGATGAGCCGGCTGGCGATGACGCCGTAGCCTCGCCGGGCCGCCCGCCGATCGGCCACGATCGTCTCCATGGACGCGTAGCCGTCCTGCACGTGGATGTCGAACAGGCGGACCAGGCCGACCGGCGTGCCGTCCCCCCGGCTCGGCACGATCATGAGCACGATCTCGGTGGGATCGGCCAGGACGGCGTCGTAGAAGCTCGGCTGCCGGTCGTACGTCTCCCGGTAGGCCCGGAGAAAGTCGCTGCCGACCAGGTGCTCGAGCGTCGCGTCGTCGGCCCAGACATCCAGGTACCGGAGGTCGTCCGGCACCAGGCTCCGGAGGTGGAGGCCGCGGGCGCGGGCGACGACCAGCGGCACCGCCGCGCTGGCCCCGGCCCCCGCGGCGGCCCCGGCCC
>JBBIIW010000126.1:0-7533 GCA_037446305.1 Candidatus Rokuibacteriota bacterium | reverse complement strand
GGGCAGGACCGCCGGGCGGCGGCCCAGCGTGCGCCGGCGGAAGCGCCGGCGGGCCGCCGGGTCCGGGAACCACGGGTCGAGGGGCGTGATCACCGGCTCAGGCGGCCTCGTCCACCAGCAGGGTGAGGCCGCGGGCCTCGCGCACGACCACGCGGCGGCCCGGCTCGATGACGCCTCCGGGCTGGCGCACCTCGGCCCGCCACAGCTCGCCGTGCACCCGCACGTACCCGGCGGGCGCCAGGCGCTCCAGCGTCTCGCCCTGCGCGCCGACGGGCGGGCGCTCGGGAGCGGGCTGGAAGCTCGCGCGCATCACGGGGAACATGACGAGGTCCTTGACCACCCAGGCGACGACCACCAGGCCGGCCGCCCAGCCGGGCAGGCCGACCACCCAGTGCAGGGCGGCGGCGACGCCGCCGGCGCCGAGCCAGCCCGGGATCTGCCACACCAGGTAGCGGCCGAGCTCGGGAGGCAGGGCCACGGCAGAGCGCGGCGGGGTCAGAAGCGGCGGCGGCCGGTCAGCGCGCGCTTGCGCAGGCGGAGGGACTTCGGCGTCACCTCGAGCAGCTCGTCTTCGCGGATCCACTCCAGGCACTGCTCGAGGTTCATCAGCCGGGGCGGGGTGAGCTTGATGCCCTCCTCGGCCGTCGAGGAGCGCATGTTCGTCAGCTTTTTCTCCTTGGTGATGTTGACGTCGAGGTCGCTGTCGCGGCTGTTCTCGCCCACGATCATGCCCTCGTAGACCTCGGTGCCCGGTCCGACGAACATCACCCCGCGCGCCTGCAGGTGGTCGATGGCGTAGCCGGTGGCCCGGCCCGCCCGGTCGGCGACCAGGGCCCCGTTCTGGCGGTGCGAGATGTCGCCCTGCCAGGCCTCCCAGCCGTCGAACAGGTGGTGGAGCAGCCCGGTGCCGCGGGTGTCGGTGAGGAACTCCGAGCGGTAGCCGATCAGCCCCCGGGCCGGGATGCGATACTCCAGCCGGACCCGGCCGGTCCCGTGGTTGACCATCTTCACCATGGTGCCCCGGCGGGGCCCGATCTTCTGGGTGACGGCGCCGATGTACTCCTCCGGCACGTCCACGACCAGGTGCTCCATGGGCTCCAGCACCTGACCGCCCTCGGGGCGGGTGATGACCGTCGGCTTGCCCACCTCCAGCTCGTACCCCTCGCGGCGCATCATCTCGATGAGGATGGCCAGCTGCAGCTCGCCGCGGCCGGAGACCTTGAAGGTGTCGGGAGCGTCGGTCTCCTCGACCCGGATGCCGACGTTCACCCGCCGCTCCTTCATGAGCCGATCCCGCAGCTGGGTCGAGGTGACGAAGCGCCCCTCGCGGCCGGCGAAGGGCGAGGAGTTGGCGGAGAAGAGCATGGCCACCGTCGGCTCGTCGATCCGGATCAGCGGCAGGGCCGCCGGCGCCTCCAGATCGGCGACCGTCTCCCCGATCTCGATGCTCTCGATCCCGGCCAGGGCCACCAGGTCGCCGGCGCCGGCCTCGGCGATCTCCACCCGGCGGAGCCCCTCGTAGCCGTACAGCACCGTCACCTTGGCCGGCTCCACGGCCCCGTCCCGGTGGACGACGGCCACCCGGTCGCCGGGACGCACCCGGCCGTTGACGAGGCGGCCGATCACGAGCCGGCCGACGTAGTCGTCCCAGTCGAGCATGGCCGCCCGGAACTGCAGGCCGTGCCCCGGCGCGAAGCGGGGGGCCGGCACGGTGGCCAGGATCGTCTCGAACAGCGGCCCCAGCGACTGGCCGGGCTGGCGGAGATCGGTCGTCGCCGTCCCCGCCCGGGCGTTGGTGTAGAGGACGGGGAAGTCGAGCTGGTCCTCGGTGGCGTCCAGGTCGATGAACAGGTCGTAGATCTCGTCGAGGACCTCGGCCGGGCGGGCGTCGGCGCGGTCGATCTTGTTGATGACCACCACCGGGGGCAGCCCGGCCTCCAGGGCCTTCTTGAGCACGAAGCGGGTCTGGGGCAGTGGCCCCTCGGCGGCGTCCACCAGCAGCAGGACACCGTCCACCAGGGTGAGGGTCCGCTCCACCTCCGACCCGAAGTCGGCGTGGCCCGGCGTGTCCACGATGTTGATCCGCACGCCCTTGTAGGTCACGGCCGTGTTCTTGGCCATGATCGTGATGCCCTTCTCCCGCTCGAGGTCGATGGAGTCCAGGATGCGCTCCGGCACCTCCTGGTTCTCGCGGAAGAGCCCCGACTGCCAGAGCATGGCGTCCACCAGCGTGGTCTTGCCGTGGTCCACGTGGGCGATGATGGCGATGTTCCGGATGTCCTGCCGCGTGCTCATCCCGCTCATGCTATCACGCGCCCGGCGCGCCGGCCGGGCCGGGACCGGTATGTATAATGGCCCGGCACCCCCGAACGGAGGTTCGCGCATGGGTCGTCTGCTCGCCGTCGTCGCGCTGCTGGCGCTGGTCGCGCCGGGCGCCGCCGCCCAGTCGCCGCCGGCCCCCACGGTGGTGGTGACGATGGAGCGGGGCGGGGCCTTCACCCTCGAGCTGTGGCCGGCCGACGCCCCCAACCACGTGAAGAACTTCCTGGACCTCGTCGGCCGGGGCTTCTACGACGGCCAGCGCGTGCACCGGGTCGAGCCGGGCTTCGTGGTCCAGTTCGGCGACCCGCAGAGCCGGACGCTGCCGCCCGGGGACCCGCGGCTGGGCAGCGGCGGGCCCGGCTACACGATCAAGGCCGAGTTCAACCGCCGGCCCTTCGACCGCGGCGTGCTCGGCATGGCCCGCACGAGCGACCCCGATTCCGGGGGCAGCCAGGTCTACATCACGCTGGCCCCGGCTCACTTCCTGAACGGCCAGTACACGGCCTTCGGCCGGGTGGTGCAGGGCATGGAGGTCGTGGACCGCATCCGGGTCGGCGACCGCATCGCCTCCATCAAGGTCGGAAGCCGCTGAGGAGGCGCCCGTGACGCCGACGGCGGTCATCGAGCTGGAGAAGGGCGGCGAGGTCCGGCTGGAGTTCTTCCCCGAGGACGCCCCCCGGACCGTGGACAACTTCATCGCGCTGGCCCGGCGCGGGTTCTACGACGGCCTGACGTTCCACCGGGTCGTGCCGGGGTTCGTCGTCCAGGGCGGCTGTCCGGAGGGGACCGGCCGCGGCGGGCCCGGCCACACCGTGCCGGCCGAGTTCAACCGGCGGCGGCACGTCCGGGGCACGGTGGCCATGGCGCGCAGCCAGCATCCCGACTCGGCCGGCAGCCAGTTCTACATCACGTACGGCCCCCAGCCGCATCTCGACGGGCAGTACACGGTCTTCGGCCAGGTCGTCAGCGGCATGGAGCACGTGGACCGGATCGTCCAGGGCGACCGCATGAGGGCCGTCCGCATCGTGGAGGGCTGAGGTGGCCTGGTCGCTCCTCATCCGCGGCGGCACGGTGGTGGACGGCACCGGCGCGCCCCGGCAGGCGGCCGACGTCGCCGTGGCCGGCGATCGGATCGCGGCGGTCGGGCCCGGCCTGGCCGGCGAGGCCGCGCGCGTGATCGACGCCCGAGGCCTGGTGGTGGCGCCGGGCTTCATCGACGCCCACGCGCATTCCGACCTCTTCTACTTCGCGTGCCCGGCGGCCGAGTCCAAGATCCGGCAGGGGTGCACCACCGAGGTGGTCGGCATGTGCTCGTTCTCGCCGGCTCCGGTGGCGGCCGGCCGCCAGGCGCAGGTGCGCACCTGGGCGGGCGGCATCGGGGCCCGGCTGGAGATCCGCTGGGAGAGCTTCGGCCAGTACCTGGAGGCGCTCCGGGCGCTGCGGCCGTCCATCAACGTCGCCCACTTCGTGGGCCACGGCGCCCTCAGGCTGGCCGGCCTGGGCCCGGACGCCCGGCCGGCCGGGGCCGAGGACCTGGCGCGCATGGCCCGGCTGCTGGCCGAGGCGCTGGAGGCCGGCGCCTTCGGCTTCTCGACGGGCCTGGTCTACCCGCCCAGCGCCTACGCCACCACCGACGAGCTGATCGCGCTGGCCCGGACCATGGCCGCGCGCGGCGGCCTCTACTTCTCCCACATCCGGGGCGAGTCGGCGACGCTGCTGGACGCCGTGGCCGAGGCCATTCGCATCGGCGAGGAGGCCGGCGTGGGCGTGCAGATCGCCCACGTCAAGGCGGCCGGGCGGGAGCACTGGGGGAAGATGGACCAGGCCCTGAAGCGGATCGACGACGCGCGGGCGCGCGGGGTGGACGTCACGGGCGACGCCTACCCCTACCACGCCGGCTCCACCAAGATGGACAACCTGCTGCCGGCCTGGGTGCACGACGGCGGCACCGCGCAGCTCCTGGACCGCCTGGCCGACCGCGCCACCCGCCGCCGCATCACCGAGGAGTGCCTGGTGGACGGCGAGCGCTGGCGCACGCTCTCCATGGGCGCGGTGGGCTTCGACGAGATCCAGATCGCGACGTGCGCCCGCCGCGAGCTGGAGGGGCTGACGCTGGCGGCCCTGGCCCGGCAGAGCGGGGTGACCCCGGCCGAGGCGATGATGACGCTGCTGCGCGAGGAGCGGGCCACCGTGTCCATGGTGGTCTTCTCCCAGAGCCCCGACAACGTCGCCCGGGCCCTGGCCCACCCGGCGATCATGGTGGGCTCCGACTCGCTGGGCCTGGCCAGCGGGCCCGGCCCGCACCCGGGCAAGCCCCACCCGCGCATGTACGGCACCTTCCCGCGGGTGCTCGGCGAGCACGCCCGCGAGCGCAAGCTCTTCTCCCTGGAGACGGCCGTGCACAAGATGACCGGCATGCCCGCCGCCCGCCTGCGGCTGCGCGATCGCGGACTGCTCCGGCCCGGCCACGCCGCCGACCTGGCCCTGTTCGATCCGGCCACGGTCAGGGACGAGGCCACGTTCGCGGACCCGCACCGCTACCCGACCGGCATCCCCTACGTCATCGTGAACGGCGCGGTGGTCGTGGACGGGGGCCGCTTCTCGGCCGCCGGCGCCGGCCGCGTGCTGACGCCATGAGCCGTGCCGTCGCGCCGGCGGCGGTCCGGCTCGGCGACTTCTTCTTCCGCTGGCGGAGCTACCTGCCGCTGTTCCTGCTGCCGGTGGCCGTGTACGGCGTCGCTCGCTTCCAGTACCGGTTCGGCACCCACGCCACCGACCTGGAGTGGGAGGCCGCCTGTCTCCTGGTGGCCCTGGCCGGGCTGGCCCTGCGCGTCTGGACCGCCGGGGTGGTGCCGCCGGGCACGTCGGGGCGGAACACCCGGTCCCAGAAGGCCTCGGTCCTGAACACGACCGGCCCCTACTCGGTCGTGCGCCACCCGCTCTACCTGGCCAACACGGTCATCGCCGTGGCCCTGGCCGCCTTCGTGCACAGCGAGGTCGTGCTGCCGGTGATCGGCCTCCTGATCGCCGGCTACTACGCGTGCATGGCGCGGCGGGAGGACCTGTACCTCCGCCAGAAGTTCGGCCCGGCCTTCGAGGCGTGGTCGGCCGGGGTGCCGGCGTTCTGGCCGGCCCTGGACCGCTACCGACCGGCCGACCGCCGGTGGTCGTGGCGGGCGGCCGTGCGCCGGGAGTTCTACGGCCTGGCCCTCCTGCTCACCGCACCGCTCGGCCTGGACATCATCGAGGACTACTACGAGGTCCATCGGCTCGTGCTCGATCCGTACTGGACCGTGATCGCGGCGTTCGGGGCGACGATCTTCCTCCTCGTCAGATACTTGAAGAAGCACACGCGGCTCCTCGCCGCCGTCCAGGGGGGCGGGGGGCCGGGACTCTGAGCGCGCGGGAAGGAGAAATGTCGATGGCCGGACAGATCTTCGTCGACGGCACGTGGCAGGCCCCCGCGTCCGGCGAGACCTACACGCCCATCAACCCCGCCAACGAGGAGCCGCTCCAGCCGGTGGCGAAGGGCGACGAGCGGGACATCGAGGCCGCCGTCACCGCCGCCCGGCGGGCCTTCGACACCGGGCCCTGGCCGCGCCTGAACCCGCACGAGCGGGGCCGGATCGTCTGGCGGCTGGGCGAGCTCATCCAGGAGCACCTCGACGAGATGGCCCGGCTGGAGAGCCTCTGCACCGGCAAGACGCTCTTCGACTCCGGCAAGGTCGAGATCCCCTTCGCGGCCGAGGTGTTCCGCTACTACGCGGGCTGGGCCAGCAAGATCCACGGCGAGACGCTCGCGCTGCGCGAGGGCGCCTTCACCTTCACGCTGCGGCATCCCGTCGGGGTCGTGGGCGCCATCGTGCCCTGGAACTTCCCGTTCCTGCTCTCGGCGTGGAAGATCGCCCCGGCCCTGGCTGCCGGCAACACCGTCGTGCTCAAGCCGGCCTCGCAGACGCCGCTCACCGCGCTGAAGTTCGCCGAGCTGTGCCAGCGGGCCGGCCTGCCGGAGGGAGTCTTCAACGTGGTCACCGGCCCCGGCGGGAAGGTCGGCCTGGCCCTGGTGCGCGATCCGCGGGTGGACAAGATCGCCTTCACCGGCTCCACCGAGGTCGGCAAGCAGATCATGCGGGAGGCCGCGGGGACGCTGAAGCGGCTGTCGCTGGAGCTGGGCGGCAAGTCGCCGAACATCGTCTTCGCCGACGCCGACCTGGAGGCGGCCGTCCGGGGGGCCATGACCGGCATCTTCTACAACAAGGGCGAGGTGTGCGCGGCCGGATCCCGGCTCTTCGTGGAGGAACCCATCCACGACGAGTTCATGGCCCGGCTCACCGAGCGGGTCAAGGGCCTCAAGGTCGGCGATCCCATGGACAGGGCCACCCGCATGGGGCCGGTGGTCTCCCGGCAGCAGATGGAGACGGTGCTGTCCTACATCGAGGCCGGCAAGCAGGAGGGCGCGCGGCTGGTGGCCGGCGGCGGCCGGGCCCGCGTGGGGAACGGCAAGGGCTACTACGTGGAGCCGACCATCTTCGACGGCGTCACCAACCGCATGAAGATCGCGCGCGAGGAGATCTTCGGCCCCGTGCTGGCCGTCATCCCCTTCCGGAGCGTGGAGGACGGCATCGCCGAGGGCAACGCCAGCACCTACGGGCTGGCAGCCGCCGTCTGGACCCGCGACGTGGCCAAGGCGCTCAGGGCCGCCCGGGCCATCCGGGCCGGCACCGTGTGGGTGAACGCCTACAACCTCTACGACGCCGCGCTGCCCTTCGGCGGCTTCAAGGAGTCGGGCTTCGGGCGCGAGCTGGGGTCGGCCGGGCTGGAGCCATACACGGAGGTCAAGTCGGTCTGGGTCAACCTCGACTGACTTCGGGGGGAGCTCCGGGCGCCGCCCGAGCCCCGGGCCGCGGCCGCCCCGGCGACGCCGGGGCGTCCGCGAGCGTCAGGAGCTCGGCCCGGCGCCGCCTGCAGCCGCGGCTGAAGGTCTGGGTGGTCTTCGACGACCGCGTGAAGTTCGGCGACGGGCGGGCCGCGCTGCTGGAGCTGGTGGACCGCCTGGGCTCCTTCAAGGACGCCGTGGCCCGCGAGGGGATGTCCTACCGCGGTGCCTGGGGCTACTTCCGGGAGCTGGAGAAGGCCGCCGGCTTCCGCCTGCTGGAGCGCCAGCCGGGGGCGGGGCCGCGGAGCGGCAGCCGGCTGACCCCCGCCGGCCGG
>JBBIIW010000125.1:0-7553 GCA_037446305.1 Candidatus Rokuibacteriota bacterium | reverse complement strand
CCGGACAGCGGATCTCCGCCATGCCGCCCCAGCTTACCGCAAGCCCGCCGCGCCCGGCGGCCCCGGGGGCTACTCGCTGGTGGCCGTGTAGGGGCAGACCTGGCTGTAGGCGCAGGTGCGACAGGCGCCCCAGGACGGCGTGGCCTCGAAGCGGCGCGCCCGGATGCCGGTCGCCGCGGCCTCGATGGCGGCCGCGGCCTCCGCGCAATCGTCGCCGGTGGGGGTGTGACGGCCGGTCAGGCCCGCGTCGATGAAGCGCAGCTCGACGCGCTGGGGCAGCGCGCCGGTCATCTCCCGCCAGGCCAGCGCGTAGAGCTTGAGCTGCAGGCTCTCGGCCACGCGGCGGTCGGCGTCCTGCTGGCGCGTGACCTCGCTCGTCTTGTAGTCGACGATCACGGCACCCAGCAGGTCCTCGTCCACCCGGTCGAAGCGGCCGCGCACCCGGTTGGGGCCCAGGCTGAAGCCGAACTCCTTCTCCACCCAGGTGGGCTTGACGCCCTCGGCCTCCTCCTGGTGCCAGAAGCGCGTGAGAGCCTGGCGGCCGGCCGCCTTGCGCGCCTCCTGGTGCTGCCAGGTCAGGAAGCCCTGGTTCTCCCACTCCCGCTCGTAGACGGCCAGCAGGTCCTCCAGGGGCGTGTAGTTCCCGACCGCGCGGCGCCTGAGGTAGTACTCCACCACCCGGTGGATCGTGTTGCCGTAGACCACGGTGTGGTGGCGGAGGATCGGCACGCGCAGGACGTGCACGTACCGGTACTTCAGGGGGCAGGTCTGGTAGTCGTCCACCTGCTTGTGCGAGAGCACCAGCTCGGCGTCGGGCGCCAGCGGCGCCAGCGCCTCGCCGGCGGTCTCCGGCGCGGGGGCGGCGTGGTGGATCTCCTGCACGGCCCGGCCCTTGAACGGCCGCGCGGCCTCCCGGGGCAGGTCGAGCGCTTCCAGCACGAACTGGCTCACCTTCCGGGCCCGGCTGCCCCCGTAATCGCGGGCGCTGGTGAGGAACAGGTGGCGGCGCGCCCGCGTCATGCCGACGTAGAACAGCCGGCGCTCCTCCTGCAGGTGGACGTCGCCGGTGGGCAGGATGTCGCGCGTCAGCTCCACCGGCAGCTCGAGCGCGTCCCGGCGGCGGCGGGACGGGAACTTGTCCTGGACCAGGTTGACCATGAAGACGACGGGGAACTCCAGCCCCTTGGCCTTGTGGACGGTGAGCACGCGGACGGCCGGCGTCTCGATGTCGGCCTCGGCCACCGCCGGATCCTCGCCGGCCTCGATCAGCGCGTCCAGGTGCTTGACGAACTCCCGCACGTTGTCGTACCGCAAGGCCCGGGACGCCTCGCGCACCCGCTGGAAGAAGCGGGCGATGTTCTGGACCTCCGCCTCGTCCCGGGCGCTGGCCGCACGCGACATGCGGGCCAGCCAGCCGGAGTCCACCAGGAACTGGTAGAGCAGCTCGCCGGTCGGCATCTCCCGCCCCAGCTCCATGTACCGCACCAGGTCGCCCACCAGGCGGCGGATGGCCGCCTGCCCTTCCTCCGACAGGGCCTCGCCCAGCTCCGGCAGCTGGCCAGCCTCGCGCAGGACGTCGAACAGGGGTCGGTGCTTGCGGTCGGCGTGGGTGGCGCAGCGGGTGAGGTCCACGATCGGCACCTGGTAGAGGTCGGAGGAGGCCAGGTAGTGCAGGCTGACCGACTCGTCCAGGTGGGCCACCGAGCGCAGGAAGGCGATGAGCAGCCGGATCTCGGGGCGGCCGTAGAGGCCGGCGTTGCCGGAGAAGGTCCACGGGATGCCGCGCAGGTTCAGCGAGCGCAGGAACTGGTCGGCGTCGCCGTTGGAGCGCACCAGGATCGCCACGTCGTCCGGCCGCCAGGCGCCTTCCCGCACGCGCTCGTGGATCATCTCGGCCACCGCGTCGGCTTCCTGGGTGGCCGTCTCGTAGTGCAGGTGCGCCGGCTCGGGGCCGTCGGCCTCGCGGGCGGCCCGCAGGCGCTTGCTGATGCCGCTGCGCACCTCCAGCCGGTCGGGGTCGTTGTGCCGGATCAGGCGGTAGGCGGCGTCGAGGATGCGCTGGTGCGAGCGGTAGTTGTCGGTGAGGACGACCTGGGCCGCCTCCGGGTACCGCTCGAGGAAGCCCAGCACGTTGGAGATCGCGGCGCCCCGCCACTTGTAGATCGAGTTGTGGACCACCACTCCCTCGGCGACGAAGTTGTGCGTTTGGTCGACCTCCAGATCCCAGACCTCGCTCGCGCGGAGCTCTTCCGACACGCTGACCACCCGCTCATACACCACCTGAGCGTCCCGGACGACCGGGAGGTAGTGACCGGGCAGGACGTTGCCGGCCGGCATGACCAGGGCGGGCTCGCACGACTCGCCGGCGCGGCCCACCACGAACCGGACCTCGAGGATCCCGTCGCTCAGCTCGCACAGCCGCTCGGCTCGGACACCGGCGTCGCGGAGGGACGTCGTGGTCGTTCGAGACATCCAACCCCGCTTCGTCTTCCGGAGCGCGAGCCCGGCCGCCCGCAGCCGCTCGATGACGCCGGGTGCCGACGTCTCGACCCGCACCTCGTGGAGCATCTGCGGCGACTTCCCCACCCGCCTGGAGCCCATGGTGAGAATGACCTTCGTCCGCGCCGGCCGCCTCCGGTGCACTCCGCTCAGCGCGACGTGGTGGTGATTCAGGTCCACGCCGAGCTCGGCCGCCAGGCGCTCGGCGGCCTTCCGCGTCTCCAGCTGGTGGAACAGTCGCTCGAGGTCGTCGCCGACGACCAGCGTGTCGCGACGCGGCTCGAAGGGCAGCGTGGGGATCCCGTGCTCGAGGGACCACAGCGCTTCCAGGTAGCGCGCCTCGGCCTCGGAACGGCAGGCGCGAAGGCCGACGATCCGGTCGGCGGACCGCTCCCGGCACAGCCGCATCGCCAGATCGTTCGTCACGCCGATCCGCCACCCGAGGTCCCGGCGCTCCATGAGGTAGACGTACGTGAACTCCCGGGACGGCCCGCGGCGGGGCACGAAGCAGAACAGCTTGTGGTTGGCGGTCACGGTGAGGCGGCGGCCCGATTGCAGCTCGAACGTCAGGAAGCGCGCCGGCTTCCGCTGCCTGAACACCCCCGTGACCACGCTCGTCCCCAGCACGCCCCGGCCCACCGCGGTGAGCACGCGGTCTCCGGCCTGGAACGACTCGATCGGGCGGCCTCCGGCGGGTGTGGCGACCATGGTGCCCGGCGGCAGGCACTGGTCGTCGTCGGCCACGACCGTCACGTTGGCGTGGCGGGCGGCCAGGAGCTTGACCAGCTCGAACTGGGCGTGGTTGGTGTCCTGGAACTCGTCCACCAGGATGTGGCGGAAGCGACGCTGGTAGGCGCCCAGCACGTAGGGCCGGGCCCGCAGCAGCCGCAGGACCTGCACGATCTGGTCGCCGAAGTCCAGGCAGCCCTCGCGCGCCATCAGCTCCTGGTACCTGGCGTACGTCGCCGCCAGCTCCGCCTGCTGGGCGGCCCGCGCGCGGGCCTCCTCGTAGTCCGGCGCCGCGGCGGCCTGGCGGCCCAGGGCCTCGGCGTGGGCCAGATAGGCCTCGGGCGACACGTCCTCGTCCTTGCAGCGGCTGATGAGCGTGAGGAGCGCCTGCAGGTGGCGCGTGGGATCGCCGAGCGGCCGGTAGTGGGCCAGCGGCAGCTCGAACAGCCGGTCGCGCAGGAAGATGACCTGCTCGGCCCGGTTCAGCACCCGGAAGTCGGGCGTCAGCCCGATCTCGAGCGCGTGCTCGCGCAGGATCCGGTCGCCGAAGGCGTGGAAGGTCGAGATCTCGACGTCGGCGTAGCCGTAGGGGACGAGCGTGTCCACACGCTCTTCCATCTCGGCGGCGGCCTTGTCGGTGAACGTCAGGGCCAGGATCTCCTCGGGGCGCACCTGGTGGGCCGCGATGAGCCAGGCGATGCGGCGGGTGATGACGGTGGTCTTGCCGGTGCCGGCGCCGGCGACGATCAGCAGCGGGCCGGCCTGGTGCGTGACCGCCGCCCGCTGCGCCTCGTTGAGCCCCTCCAGGATGCGCTCGGCGGCCATGCCGTCGCATCTATACCACGAGCCGGGGCCGGACCCGGCAGGTCGCGTGGGCGCGCCGCCCCGCCGGCGGCTATACTACGCCACCGTGTCCGGCGACCCGGTGACGACCGTGCGCGAGCGTACCCAGGCCAACCGCTTCTGGCGGCACCTCGGCGTGGAGGTCGAGGATGCGCGCCCGGGCTGGGTCCGCCTGGCCCTGCAGGTCCGCGACGACCTCTGCAACGCCCCCGGCGCGCCGCTGCACGGCGGCGTCCTGGCCTCGCTGGTGGACATGGCGGTGGGCGGCGCGCTGGCCACCCTGCGCCCGGCCGCGGCCGGCGGCGTGGACCAGACGACGCTGGACCTGAACGTCTCGTTCATCGGCGCCGTCCGCCAGGGCCAGGTCATCGCCGAGGGGCGCATCCTGCGCCACGGCCGCACCATCACGTTCGGTGAGTGCACCATCACTGACGGCGAGGGCCGGCTCCTGGCCGCCGGGCGCGCCACGTACATGGTCCTCGGGTCGCGCTAGTCGGTCTCGCACCGCGCCGGCGATGCCGCTGTCGGTCCGTCGCAAGCTGGTCCTGCTGAGCCTGCTGATCTTGGTCGTGGTCTCGTTCGGCTTCACCCTGCTCCACCTCCAGCTGTCGCGGGCCTGGGTCGAAGAGGACCTGCGGGAGCGGGCCATCGCCTTCGCCCGGGAGATCGCGGCCACCATCGGCGACCGGCGCGAGCTGGAGAGCGGCGCGCTGCTGGACCGCCAGATCCGGGCCATCCTCGACATCCGGCAGAACGTCGTGCAGCTCGACGTCTTCTCGTTCGCGGAAGGCGAGACCTCGCTGGCGGCCACCAGCGACCCGGACGTCCGGCTGCCCTTCACCCGGCGAGAGTCGGCGCGAACGCGGCGCGGCGAGGTGGTGTCGCGCCTGGTGGAGACCGGCCCCACCCGCTACTGGGAGGTGATCGCCCCGATCGTGCTGGACGGCGCCGTGGCCGGCGCCGTCGCCGCCCGGTTCTCGCTCGAGCGGGCCGACGCCCTGGCCGCCCGCATCCGGTGGGGGGCCATGGCCCTCACCGCCGTCTCGGTGGTCCTCATGGGTGCCCTGATGAGCCTGGCCGTCTACGTCGTCGTCGAGCGCCCGGTCCGGCGCTTCCTGCGGGCGGTGGCCCGGGTGCACCAGGGGGACACCACGGCGGCGGTGGCGGTGCGCACCGCCGACGAGTTCGGCGTGCTGGCCCGGCAGTTCAACGACATGATCGCGCGCCTGCACTCGTTCAGCGAGGAGCTGCAATCCCGCGTGAAGGAGGCGACGGCCGAGCTCGAGAGCCGGTACCGCGAGGTGGAGCGGCTCAACGAGCAGATCTACGCCATGCAGCGACGGTTGGGGCAGGCCGAGCGCCTGGCGGTGGCCGGCCGGCTGATGGCCGAGGTCGCGCACGAGATCGGCACGCCCCTGCACTCGATCTCCGGGCACGTGGAGCTCCTGCGGCAGGATCTGGCGGCGCCGGGATGGGCCGCCGCCGACGTCGGGCGCCGGCTGGCCATCATCGAGAGCCAGCTGGCGCGGGTGACGGAGATCATCGCGCGGCTCCTCGACCTCACGCGCCGCCCCCCCGGCCAGCCGGCGGCGGTGGACGTCAACCGGGTCGTGCGCGAGACGGCCGACGTGGTCCGCCCCGGCCTGACCGGCGCCGGTCTGGCGCTGGAGCTGGCGCTGGCGCCCGGCCTGCCCGCGGTGCCGGGCCATGCCAGCCAGCTCCAGCAGGTCGTCCTCAACCTGCTCACGAATGCCATCGACGCCACCGCGCCCGGGGGGCGGGTCACGCTGGCCACCGCGGCGCCGGCCGCCGGCGAGGTGGAGATCGCGGTGACCGACACCGGCTGCGGCATCGCCCCCGAGGACCGCGCGCGCATCTTCGAGCCCTTCTTCTCCACGAAGGCCGACGGCCGCGGGGCCGGGCTCGGCCTGTTCATCTCGGCCGAGATCGTCCGCGAGCACGGCGGCCGCATCCTGCTCGACACCGAGGTGGGGCGGGGCAGCACCTTCCGGGTGCGCCTGCCGGCCCGGGCCACGCCGTGAGCCCCGCCACCCTGCTCGTCGCCGACGACGATCCGGTCGCCCGCGACCTGCTGGTCGAGGTGCTGACCCGCGAGGGCTACCGGGTCCGGACCGCGAACGGCGGGCAGGCCTGCGTGCAGGCGGCCCAGGGCGAGCCGATCGACCTGGCGCTGGTGGACCTGCGCATGCCCGACCTGGACGGTCTGGGCGTGCTCGAGCGGCTGGCCGCGCTGGCCCCGCCCGTCCCGGTGGTCATCCTGACCGCCTTCGCCACGATGGACACGGCCGTGGAGGCCATCCGGGCCGGCGCCTACGACTACCTCTCGAAGCCGTTCCGGATCGAGGAGATCAAGCTCGTGGTCCGGCGGGCCCTCGAGGCCCAGCGCCTCGTCCGCGAGAACCGGCAGTACCGGCAGGAGCTCCAGGGCCGGTACCGCGTCGAGAACCTGATCGGGCAGTCCCCGGGCATGGTCGCCATCTACAAGCTCGTGGCCCGGGTGGCGGGTCTGGACACCACCGTGCTCCTGGAAGGCGAGACGGGAACCGGCAAGGAGCTGGTGGCCCGGGCCATCCACTACGCGAGCCCCCGGGCCGACGCCCGCTTCGTGGTCGTGGACTGCACGGCGCTCCCGGACACGCTCTTCGAGTCCGAGCTGTTCGGCCACGAGCGCGGGGCCTTCACCGGCGCCGTGCAGAGCCGGCGGGGGCTGCTGGAGATGGCCGGGGCCGGCACGGTGTTCCTCGACGAGATCGGCGAGCTGTCCCTGCCGCTGCAGGCCAAGCTCCTGCGGGCGCTGCAGGAGCGCGTCATCCGCCGCGTGGGCGGCAACGAGTCGGTGCCCATCGACGCCCGGGTCATCGCCGCCACCAACCGCGATCTCCGGAAGCGGGTCGAGGAGGGCGCCTTCCGCGAGGACCTCTTCTACCGCCTGAACGTGGTCACGATCACGGTGCCCCCGCTACGGGAGCGGCGGCAGGACATCCCGCTCCTGGCCCAGCACTTCCTGGCCAAGTACGCCGCGCTCACCGGCAAGCGGGTGCAGGCGCTGGCCCCGGAGACGCTGGAGCGCCTGATGGCCTACGACTGGCCGGGCAACGTGCGCGAGCTCGAGCACGCGCTGGAGCACGCGGTCGCCCTCGCCTCGTCGGAGGTCCTCCTCCCCACCGACCTGCCGCCGGCCCTCACCGGGCGGCCGCAGCCGCCGCCCTCGCTGCCGGCCCGCCGCATGACGCTCGACGAGCTCAAGCGCTGGTACGTGCAGAGCGTGCTCGAGGAGACGGGCGGCAACAAGGTGAAGGCCGCCGAGATCCTCGGCATCGACCGCCGCACCCTCTACCGCATCCTCGAGCGGCGCGACCCGGAGACCGGATGAGGCTGGCGGCGGCGGCCCTGGCCGCGCTCCTGGCCGCCGGCTGCGCCAGCACCCCGCCGGCCGCGGAGCGCGACGAGCGGCTGCGGCG
>JBBIIW010000124.1:0-7576 GCA_037446305.1 Candidatus Rokuibacteriota bacterium | reverse complement strand
GCGTCCGGCGCCCGTGACCCGGCCTCCTCGGCGGGCGAGCACGGAGGATCTCACCATGGGCGAGAAGACCGAGGCGCTGGCGCAGGAGCTCGAGGCCCGGGCCGCCGCGGCGACGGCGGTGCTGGAGTAGCTGACCGCCTCCGGCCAGCCGCTGCCGCACGTCACCATGGAGATGCTCCACGAGGCGAACGCCCGGCACGCTCGCGAGCATGCGGGCTGCACGAAGGAGGAGACGATCGCCCTGCACCGGAAGGGGGCGGCGGCCGCCGCCGCCGTGGTGCGCGGGCTGTCGGACGATCAGCTGACCGTCAGCGGCACGCTGCTGGCCGGCGGGCCGGCGATGACCGTCGAGCAGGCGATCAGGCGGGTCCTCATCCGCCACGTCGACGACCACTTCGGGAGCATCAAGAAGACCGTCGGTCTCTAGTCAGGCCGGCCGGCGCGGCCCGGGCGCTCAGTACCCGGCGACGTACGGCAGCCGCCTGGCCGTGGCCTCGATGGCGGCGCCGGCCTCCAGCAGCACGGCCGTCGAGTCCCACGTGCCCGTCACCAGCTGGTTGCGCGGGCCGTCGGGGATGGTGGCCCTGATGACGCGGTCGCGGAAGCGGACCTCCTGCTTCTCGACGTCCACCGTCACCAGCTCCCTCGGGGCCCGGCCGATGGCCTGCTGGAGCCACGCGACGTCGGCCGGGTCGGCGGCCAGGCAGGGAATGCCGAGCGCCACGCAGTTGCCGAAGAAGATCTCGGCGAACGAGCCGCCCACGATGGCCCGGATCCCCCAGCGCATCAGGGCCTGCGGGGCGTGCTCGCGCGAGGAGCCGCAGCCGAAGTTCTGCCCGACCACCAGGACGGAGGCGCCCTGGTACGCCTCCTGGTTGAACGGGTGCTCGGGATCCTGCTTCCGGGCGTCCTCGAAGACGTGCTCGCCCATGCTCTCGAAGGTGACTTCCTTGAGGAAGCGGGCCGGGATGATGCGGTCGGTGTCGATGTCGTTGCCGGGCAGGGGCAGACCCCGGCCGACGACCTGGCGGCGCTGCATGTCGCTCATCGCAGGATCTCCCGCACGTCGGCCACGGCGCCGGTGATGGCGGCGGCCGCCACCATGGCCGGACTCATCAGCAGCGTCCGTCCGGTGGGGCTGCCCTGCCGGCCGATGAAGTTGCGGTTGCTGGAGGAGGCCGACATCTCCCGGCCCTGGAGCTTGTCGTCGTTCATGCCCAGGCACATGGAACACCCGGCCTTGCGCCACTGGAAGCCGGCCTCCTGGAAGACCTCGTGCAGCCCCTCGGCCTCGGCCGCGCGCGCCACCTGCTGGGAGCCCGGCACGATCAGGGCCCGCACGTGCCGGGCCACCTTGCCGCGCCGGGCCACCTCGGCGGCCGCGCGCAGGTCCGAGAGCCGTCCGTTGGTGCAGGAGCCCACGAACGCCACGTCGATCTTCGTGCCCTTGATGGGCTGGCCGGGCTCGAAGCCCATGTGGGCCAGCGCCTCCCGGTAGGTCGGCCGCTCGGGCTCCGGCGCCGACTCGGGCGCGGGGATGCGCTGGCTGATCCCGATGGACATGCCGGGGTTGATGCCCCAGGTGACGACCGGCTCGATGGTCGAGCCGTCGATCCGGGCCACGTCGTCGAACCGGGCGCCGGGCTCGGTGGCCATCGAGGTCCACCAGGCGACCGCCCGGTCGAAGGCCTCGCCGGCCGGCGCATAGGGCCGGCCGCGGAGGTACTCGAAGGTCGTGGCGTCGGGGTTGACGTAGCCGAAGCGCGCCCCGCCCTCGATGGACATGTTGCAGACGGTGAGGCGCTCCTCCATGCTCATGCGCTCGATCACCGGGCCCGCGTACTCGTAGGCGTAGCCCACGCCGCCCTTCACCCCCAGGACGTTGATGATGGTGAGGATCACGTCCTTGGCGTACACGCCCGGGGCCAGCGCGCCTTCCACCCGCACCTGCCGCAGCCGGGGCTTCGTCATGGCCAGGCACTGCGTGGCCAGCACGTCCCGCACCTGGCTGGTGCCGATGCCGAAGGCGATGGCGCCCAGGGCGCCGTGGGTCGAGGTGTGGCTGTCGCCGCAGGCGATCGTCATGCCCGGCTGGCTCAGGCCCAGCTCGGGGCCGATCACGTGGACGATGCCCTGGCGCCCGGACGCCATGTCGAAGAGCGGCAGGCCGAACTCCCGGGAGTTGCGGATCATGTGAGCGGCCATCTCCTCGGCCAGGGGGTCGGCGAAGGGGCGGCGCTGGTCGGTGGTCGGGACGATGTGGTCCAGCGTGCCGAAGGTGCGGTCCGGCATCCGGACCTTGAGCCCCAGCTCCTTGAGCATCTGGAAGGCCTGCGGGGTGGTGACCTCGTGGATGAGGTGCAGGCCGATCAGGAGCTGGGTCTGGCCGGACGGCAAGGTCCGGACCGTGTGAGCCTCCCACACCTTGTCGAGCAGCGTGCGTGCCATGGGTCCTCTCCCTCCCGTGCCCCGTATGGTGCCCCAGCCCGCCCGCTCAGTCGAGGGGCGGTCGCCGGGCTATCCTTGGGGAGCGGGCCCGGACGGGAGGGGCCCCATCACGGCAGGCACGGGAGGGCACGACGATGCGAGGACTGACGGTCGCGGCCGCATTGCTGGGGATCCTGATCGCGCCCGGATCCTGGAGCCGCTGGCTGGCGGCGCCGGCCCAGGCGGCCGAGCTCCGCGCCGGCGCCTGGACGGCCGGCGCCGGCCTGGGCTTTCTCCGCGAGACACCCGACGGCACCGCCTTCGCGCTCAACGGCTACGTCGAGCGCTTCCTGGCCGACCGGCTCTCGGTCGGGCCGCTGCTGCAGCTGGGCTTCACCGGCGACTCCAGCCAGGTCGGGCTGTCGGGTCAGGTCAAGTACTGGCTGGACCTGCCCGACACGGACCGGCGCCTGAAGCTGGCCGTGCAGGGCGGCATCGGCTTCGTGCACAACTCCTTCCGGGACGAGGACACGTCCTGGCTCATCCCCCTGGGCGTCGGGGTGGACTACGCCTGGACGAACGCCCTGAGCCTCACGGGGACCTTCCTGCTCAACCTCACCGACCTCGACACGGGCCGCGGTCGCGACGCCGACGTCATGCCGGGCCTGACGTTCGGCGTGCGCTTCTGAGGCCGGCGGCGGTCAGCGCGAGTCGAGCCGGCCCAGCGCGGTGTCCGTCTCGTAGCCGAGGTCGGTCCCGGCCACGAACACGGTCTCGGCCGGCCGCAGGCTGCGCAGCGCCACCACCTCGCCGTCGCGCATGACCACCCGGATCCGCAGCCGCCGCCCCGACTCGAGCACGAGCACCCCCTGGTCGGCGTCCACGCGCTTGACGGTGCCTGCCGTGAGCAGGACGGCGTCCCTGGACTCGGCCGCCGCGACGCCGGGAATCGTGACGGCCACCGCGAGGAGAAGAGCCGCGATCTGCCGCGTCATCGGACACCCCCGACTGAATGTCGGCAGCTCACGCCGCCGCGGGCGTGCGTGGGACGCACGCGACGTGCCAGACGCGGCGGCGCATGGAGTTGCGGAGCGCGCGCGCCCGCGCCCGGGGGGCGAGTGGAAAGCCGGGCGACATCCGCCGATCGCACCGGGTAGCGCAACGGGGCGCTGCCAGTTCCGGGCAGGAGAATATCCTCCCCGGGCTGCAGGGCCCCGCCCCGCCGGCGCGCAAACGCCCGCCCCGCCGTGCGCCGGCGCGTGGCACCCGGCTTGCGATTTCGGTCCCCCCGATGCGCGCCACGCCGGAAGTCGTGAGGCCACGCCGATCGGGGGGACCGATGATGCCGCGCTATGACCGTCCGGGTTTAGGAGTGCCGACCGCCACCGCCGAGCGTCCTCGCCGGGCCGAGCCCAGGCGTCGCGTCGACCGGGCCGGGCGTCTGCTGACGCCGGACGAGGTCGCCGTGCTGTTCCTGTGCTGCGCCGCGCACACGCTGCCGTGCCCGCTGTGCGGCGCCATCGTCGAGATCGGCCGGCTCCTCCGCGACGCCGACCACCGGCGCTACTGCCCGGACTGCCGGGCCAACGTCACCGACGCCGTGGTCGCCCACATGGGCGCCTGCTGTTACTTCCGGGAGCGCCGGGCCCCGATCGTCTCCTGACCGACCGGGGCCGCGCCCCGCCCCCGCTGCCCTTGCGGAACTGCCGAACCCCGGCGAACCGCCCGAACTGTCGAATGAGGCCGGTTCGTCACTTCAGCGCAAGCATCAGGAAACGCAGGAAGAAATTCGTGGCATCCCGGCTGCACCCTCCGCCGGCCGACGCGGCGCCGTCGGCGCCGCGATCCAGAGCCAGGAGGGTGGCCACCATGAGAAGCAGGACAGTCGCGACCGCTGTCATCGGGATGCTCGTCGTGCTCGCGGCAGCGCTGGCGCCCGCGCCGGCCCGCGCCGACGAGCCCTGCCAGTCGCCGTACATCAAGCGGCTGACCGGGCAGGAGGAGTTCGTGTACGTCTGGACGCTCGGCGTCGAGGGCCTGGGCGACGGCTCGGACAAGCTCGTCACCGTGGACGTCCGGCCCGGCTCCCGGACGTACGGGAAGGTCGTCCACACCGTCTCGGTGGGCGGCCGCCACGAGGCCCACCACGGCGGCTTCACCGACGACCGCCGCTACTTCTGGGCCGGCGGGCTGGACACCAGCAAGATCTTCATCTTCGACGTCCACACCGACCCGGCCCGGCCGCGCCTGGTCAAGACCATCGACGACTTCGTCCAGGCCACGGACGGCATCGTCGGGCCGCACACGTTCTACGCCGTGCCCGGCCGCATGCTGATCGCGGCGCTGTCGAACTCGCGCGACCACGGCGGGCCGACGGCGATCGTCGAGTACACGAACGACGGCCGGTACGTGGCCACCCACTGGATCCCCATCGAGGGCCGGACCCGCGGCGCGGTGGTGGAGAAGGCGGCCGACGGCTACGGCTACGACGTGCGCGTGCTGCCCCGCCGCAACGTCATGCTGACCTCGTCCTTCACCGGCTGGTCGAACTACATGATGGACTTCGGGCAGATGCTCAAGGACGCCGAGGCCATGAAGCGCTTCGGCCAGACGGTCGTGGTCTGGGACTTCCACACCCGCACGCCGCGGAAGGTCCTGCACGTGCCCGGCGCGCCGCTGGAAATCCGGTTCGCGAACCTGCCCGGGCACGACTACGCCTTCACCACCACCGCCCTGACCTCGAAGATCTGGCTCATCCACGCCGATGCCCAGGGCGAGTGGCGGGCCAGGGAGGTGGCCGACATCGGCGATCCGGCCAAGGTGCCGCTGCCGGTGGCCATCACCCTGAGCGCCGACGACCGGACCTTGTGGGTGGACTCGTTCATGGACGGCACCACGCGGGCCTACGACGTGTCCAACCCGTTCGCGCCCCGGCAGATCTACGAGAAGAAGATCGGCTCCCAGCTCAACATGGTCTCCCAGAGCTGGGACGGCAAGCGCCTCTACTTCACCAGCTCGGTGCTGGCCCGCTGGGACAAGAAGGGGGCCGAGAACGAGCAGTACCTGAAGGCCTACGACTGGGACGGCACGACGCTGCAGGAGCGCTTCGCCCTGGACTTCACGGCCCTGGGCCTGGGGCGTGCGCACCTGATGCGCTTCGGCAGCGCCGCGCTCTACCGGTGAGGAGTCCGGCGGAGGGGGCCTGCGGGCCCCCTCCCCGGCCTGGCCCCCACCGGTCGCCCGGCCGGCGGGGCGTGGAGGAGGCAGCGATGCTCGGCACCCTGACGATCCGCACCGCCGTCGCCGCGGCCCTGGCCGCCGTCCTGGCCGCCAGCGCCCCTGCCGGGGCTCACGAGCCCGGGCCTCGGCCGCCGGCCGGCGTCGGCCCGCGCTTCGACTACGAGCCGCCCGTGCCCGGCACCTACCGGCTGCCGCCCGTGAAGCCGGCCGCCGACGGCGGCGTCCTGGACGCGCGCGGGGCCCGCCGCCGGCTGCGCGAGGTGATGGCCGGTCGCCTGGCCCTGCTGAGCTTCATCTACACCGGCTGCCACGACGCGACGGGCTGTCCGCTGGCCACGGCCGTCCTGCACCAGGTGCGGGCCGCGGTGGCCCGCGACCGGGAACTGGCCCGCCGGCTCACGCTGGTGACGGTCAGCTTCGACCTCGCCCGGGACACGCCGCCGGCGCTGGCCCGCTACGCGGAGCCGCTGCGGCGTGTCCGCGGCCCCCGCTGGGAGTTCCTGGTGCCGTCGTCCGGGCGCGAGCTGGACAGCATCCTGACCGCCTACGGGCAGAGCATCGAGCGGGCGGCCGACGGGACGCTCTCGCACGTGCTGCGGGTGTACCTGATCGACGCCCGGGGGCAGATCCGCAACGTCTACGGGGTGGATTTCCTCGATCCGCGGCTGGTCCTGGCCGACCTCCGGACGCTGCTCCTGGAGGAGCGGGCGCTCACGCGCGACGAGGCGGCGCTGGCCCGGATCGCGGCCCCGCCCCTCGGCCTGCCGCCGGTGCCGGTCCCGGCCGACACCCCCCCGACGGCGGCCAGGATCGCCCTGGGCCGCAAGCTGTTCTTCGACCGCCGCCTGTCGCGCAACGGTACGATGTCCTGCGCGATGTGCCACCTGCCGCAGCAGGGGTTCACGAACCGGGAGCTGGCCCGGCCGGTAGGCGTGGAGGGCCGGAGCCTGCGCCGCAACGCGCCCACGCTCCTGAACGTCGCCTACGTGCGCCAGCTCTTCCACGACGGGCGGGAGGTGAGCCTGGAGACCCAGGCGCTGGCGCCGATGCTCGACCCCCGGGAGATGGCCAACCCCTCGCCGGGCGCCATCCTGGCCCGGCTGCGCGCGCTCCCGGACTACGACAGTCTGTTCGAGCAGGCCTTCGGGGCCGGCCCCAGCCTGGACCGCGTGGGCCAGGCCCTGGCGAGCTACCAGCGCACGCTCCTGGCCGGGAACTCGCCCTTCGACCGCTGGTACTTCGGTGGCCAGGCGACAGCGCTCAGCGCCGAGGCCCGGGAGGGCTTCCGGCTCTTCACCGGGCGCGCCGGCTGCGCGAGCTGCCACACTATCGAGGCGCGCTTCGCGCTCTTCACCGATGGCGCGTTCCACGACACGGGCGTGGCCTGGGCCCGGGCCGGCGCCGGCGAGTCGGTCATTGCCGTCGAGCTGGTGCCCGGCTTCGTGGTGCCGATGGCGCGCCAGGTCATCGAGAGCGTGGGAGAGCCGGAGGCGCCCGACCTCGGCCGCCACGAGGTCACGCTCGATCCCGACGACCGGTGGCGGTTCCGGACACCGAGCCTGCGGAACGTGGCCCTGACCGGCCCGTACATGCACGACGGCTCGCTGAGCTCGCTGCGGGACGTCGTCGAGTTCTACAACCGGGGCGGCGCGCCGCACCCCGGGCAGGACCCCCGGGTGCGGCCCCTCGGCCTCGACGCCCGCGAGACAGCGGCCCTGGTGGCCTTCCTCGAGAGCCTGACCGGGGAGACGGTGGATCCCTGATGCCTCGCTTCATCCGCCGGCTCGCCCGGCGCCCGCCGTTCTCCGTGATGCTGGTGGCGCTGGTCGTGGCCCTCACGGCCCTGACCGCGGCCACCCTGGGCGGGCTGGCCAGGATGGACCAGCGGGCGCGCTCCCGGGCGATCGTG